>JAKUNY010000064.1 GCA_022451765.1 Candidatus Poseidoniaceae archaeon | reverse complement strand
GTTATCGATGTCAACTCCAAGGTAGTTCATCATTCGAGTCGATGCATCGACAGCGTTGCCACTTGTGTCAGTAAACCAGTCAGCATCGCCACCGCCGAATACATTACCAAACATACCACCTATACCAAAACAAACAGCCCAGTCGTTAGCAATTGTTGCGTTAACGTCTGGCATTGCTCCTTCCATAAAGGTAAAGCCCCAGATACCGGCTCTTTGCATAGTTCCAACATTGACAAAGCCATTTCCTGCATCAGCCATTACTTCATCATAGGTTGCGGTCGGGAATGCGACACAGTGGCCAGCAAGAACCATGACACCAACCATTCCAGTGAGTGAAACATCTTCGCCAGTCGGCATGACTGCGGAATCAAATGCGTAAGTCAGATCAGTAATTGATGCGTTACCAGCGAAAGTGACTCCACCGGCTGCGGCTTGCTGACCTTGGATTGCTTGAGTATAAGTTACAGTAGGGGGGAATCCTGGCATGTTGTTCATGCCGGACCCGTTGGTTTGGGCGAAGAAATCATCAAACTGGTCGTACCAACTAGTACCAATTGCAATCGAAGCATTTGCTGCATCCGTTGTTTGGCCATCGGTAAATGCGACATAGCCACCTGCCATGGTATTTGTTACCCATTCGGCTGTTGCTTTGCCAGCACTGAATGAAGTCATCTCGTTGTTGATTGCTCCTGCAGTGAATCCAGCCTTGGTCGTGTCCATGACACCATCAATGGCCAGTCCAGTTGCTCCAACAACTTGAGGTTGGAAAGGAATGTTGAGTTGTGTAATCATGGTGTTGCAGTCGTTCGGAGAGGTTTCTGAACATGTAAATACCTTGGATTCATCGTATGTGAGTGTTCCAGCAGTCCTGTCAAAATCGATGATGTTTCGAGTGTAGGTGATGTCGTATTCAAACGGACCCAGTTCTTCGTAGTTAGCTTCACCACCCGCCATGACTTCATCGGCGTTGGTGAGATTCCATGCGTAATAGGTGCGTGTGGACGTCGATGTTGCCCAGTCTTCTTCTGCAGTCGTACAGTCCGAATCAGCACATGCTGAATCGTATGGATAGGTCTCGAAGTTGTCATCACCTGCGTCTTCAACCATACTTGTTGCGATCGGTGCTAGTACAACCAAATTCAATAGAATCATGACTGCGCCGGCTATTAGTTTTTCATTTCCCATAGGTGTTCCCCAACTCACTTGGTGAAGGGTTTACTACTTAACTTTAGGACCTGCTGTACTTAATCGCAGTACCATAAGCGATGAATTCGTATCCTGCGGTTTTGTCATCGCGCTGGGACTTTTTTGTAACCATCGATGTCTCGACACGAACATTGATGATCTCATCAAACCCTTGTTGAAGAGACTGTACTCTCATGTCATGGAGTACTTTGCGTCGACCGTAGCCATGCATCTTATCGTAGGATTCGATTCGGCCGCCAAAGAAATTTTTCCACCCGCCGAGCATCATTTGCCACCAAGAGGGGCCAACTGATATGCTTGACATAACCAGCATCGACACTTCGATTTCCGTCGCTTGGCTGGGCTTCGACAAATTGCTTACCGGATGGCCGGCTCCGGAATTGTTCAATGCCATTTCCTCAGCAGCGAGCCGATTTATGATGCGACCTTGATGCCAATTGCCAAAAACCCAAGACAAGAAGAACGGTAACACAACGAATAAGAACACTGGGATGAGGTTCAAGAGAATGATGAACAGGACTTCCAAATGATCGCCTCATTGTACAGTTACTGCAGTTCCGTAAGCAAACAATTCAGCCGCTCCGCCGGAAACTGCTGATGTTGCAAATCGAACGTTGACGATTGCGTTGGCTCCACGTGCTTGAGCATCCATCATCATACGCTGAAGTGCTTCGTTTCGAGCTTCTTGAAGCAATTCAGTGTACGCTTTCAGCTCGCCACCAACCATGTTCTTGAAACCTGCTCCAATGTCCTTGAAGACGTTCTTTGCGCGCACGGTTGAGCCTTGGACAAGACCGTACGAAGCCGTTATGAGTTTTCCTGGTACCGTTTCAGTGTTCGATAAATGCATGCCTTGTGACATAGTTGTACGTTGTCGTTGTAGTTTATTATCGTTGAGCAAACATCACAACAGGGGTTGGTTACGAAGCCACTCAAGATCCGAGATGTACAACTGGCGAATGTCGTCCAACCCAAGGACAAGCATGGCCAGACGCTCCAAACCCATCCCCCAAGCGCATACAGGCGAGGATATACCCAATGGCTCAGTTACTTCTGGACGGAAAATTCCAGCACCTCCAAGCTCGAGCCATTTCCCTTTCCATTTAACCTCTATTTCGAGACTTGGTTCGGTGTATGGGAAGTAAGCAGGGCGCACGCGCACTTCTGGGTATCCCATTTTTGCATAGAATGTTTTCAACGTTGTCACCAACATCTGAAGGTTTGCGCCTGGTTCCATAATGATGCCCTCAATTTGATGAAATTCGGGAAGATGTGTGCTGTCAATCGCCTCCTTTCTGAAAACTCGATCGACTGAGAATACACGACATGGTTCATTGGGATTGTTTGCCAAGTGTTGTATCGTGTTCACCGTTGTATGTGTTCGCAAGAGGCCACGCTTTGAAACATCCTCAGAAAACGAACCAGACCAGCCCCTCGAGCCTGTTTCACCACCGTGCTCATGGATGTCCTTCCATTTTTGCACAAGTTCCGGATCAAGTTCGATGGATGCTGGGCTATCGAGGTAAAATGTATCTTGCATCTCTCGGGCGGGGTGGTCTTGAGGAATGAACAATGCATCCATGTTCCAACCTGCAGTTTGAACATAATCATCGACAAGTTCCGAGAAGCCCATTTCCAAAAAGATTCTTCGGATGCGTTCAATCAATTCCTGCATCGGATGAGATCGCCCGGTTCGAGGTGTAGCAGATTCCAGCGTCACGTCAAAGGATCGAAACTCTGCATCCTTCCAATCACCAGATTGCAGCAATTCAGGCGTAATTTCCGAAATTTGTTTTCGCTCATCCAGCCCATCGCTTGACATTGCCTTTCCTGCTTCGGTAAGTTTCCATGTCCGACTTCGGTGTTCGACAACCTCAATCAATTCCTTTCGTCCTTTGAAGTGTGAGAGAAGACGCTCAGAGAGATCTTCCTCATCAGCGGGGAGCGATGCAAGGAACATGTTTCGTGCTTGCAACTCCGACTTCAGCATGGAAGGATCATCGCACACAAAGCTTCCAGAATCGCGCTGCACACCGAGTTTCTTGAGGAGTCCTACTCCAGGACCGGCCTCATGACGCTCAAATTTTGCTTGAAGTTTGGCCATCGTGGGTTCATCTTGGGACGAAATCCACGACCAAAGTCGTGCTTCAAGCAATCCGTTTGCAATCGCATTGTGACCCTCTTGACCTGGGTGGATTGTTCTTCGAACCGTCTCCTGAATTTCGACGACGCCCTTATCGCAAAGACCTTGGCCAGCACCGACTGCGACAGCTTGGTCATTCCAATCGCAAGCATCCATGATTCGATCGCGTGTGTGAACCTCGCTTGGTGCGACGAGCATTGAACGCCGCATTCGGCGTTCAGGATTGGTGAGTTCAACCCCATCGGTCATGCTGTTGCCAACGACCCAAAGGGTTTCAATTCACCGCCAAAAATGGGATAGAATCATCAGTTGCCATCTCGATCGAATTGGGACAGGAGGGTGTTGAGTTCCCGCTGACGCTCTTCGAGGGCGGTTCGATCTTTCTTGCTTAAATCGGGATCCTTCAGTTTCTCGTTGATATCTTCAATCTCAGCGCGAGCATTGAGTCGAGATTCATCAAGTTTCTTGCGTTCTTGAACCATCTTTCGCTTTGCAGTTCGTTGTTTTGTAACCTCTGCTTGTTCGTAGACACTGTCGGACAATTCAACGGAGGTTGGGAATGGAATGTTGATGTTTTCTCTTCCGAATCGTTCATCGATGTTTCTCAGGAGCCAGTCTCTTGCGACATATTCGTCGCTGTAGTCTTCCACCCATGTGTACACGCGGAAAATCTTTGCAAAATCAGCGAGTTCGTGAAGTAGGATTCTTGGCTCTGGTTTTTCGATAACGTATGGACACTCCTTTGCAAGTTGCAGGAGCGTGTACTTCACGTGATCGATGTCTTCTCGGTAATCAACGCCCACATCTAGAACGATGGAGATACGACGAGCAACGCCATCGCCACCTCCACGTGCGTGGTTGGTTACCTTTGATTGGACAAGCGTGTTGTTTGGAATTACGACAAGTCGTTCGTCACGATCGAGAACTTTCGTTGAAAGAATGCCGACGGAAACAACCGACCCCCACGTTCCTTCGACCTCGATTCGGTCGCCAACTTCGAACGGTCGATCGATTGCAAGTAAGAAGGAGTTAACGATGTTTCCAAGTGTTTGCTGAACAGCCAAACCAATAATCAGTGAGAAAACAGCAAGCGAAGCAAGGATTCCGAACAATTCGATTCCAAGTTGATTTAGTGCGAAGTAAAGTCCAGCGAACCAAACAACGGTTCGCAGAAAGAAGACGATAATTGAGTTGCTGCCTGATACTGTGACACTACCCTGAGCGCTAAATTGGTCCATAAGAACCGGTATCAAATGCTTGATTGAAACACTGAGGATCGAGGCGCTGAGAATAACATAGAACGCTGCGAAAAGAGGCTCAGAAGTCTCATATGTCGAACTTGAGGTGCCCAAAATCCAACGAATGGCGAGCCATTGCGAACCAATTGCCAAAATGAGCGCATAGGTTCGATTTGCAAGCGGACGATGGAGGTAATCGTCCCAGTCGGCTTCTGTGGATGTAACAAAACGCCACCAAGGTCGGATGAGGGCATATTTTGCTACAAAGAGTGCCAGAGCGATTAAAACAATGGCGATAGCCAAACGTATGTAATCGTTCAGAGCATTGATTTCATCGAGGTAGTCCTGGTAATCCACAAGCATCCCTGAGTAAAATCCGGAGATGTTTCCTATAAAAATATACCACTCCTCGATGTATTCCAGCCAACCTGAAACTTAGGGGCATCGCAAATTGTCGTGTTGTTTCAAAAAAAGATAGACAACATCAAAGAGTCTGTGGCCTCCGAAAAGACATGGAACAATCGAAGTCGATCAACATCATCAACTCCTCATTCCTTGTCGGAATGCCACTCCTTGCACTGATTAGCGTGACTTTTTACTCTCTACAATACGGCATCTCGTGGGTTGAACCTGTCATCTTTGCCGCTTTTTATCTGGCATGTGGCCTCTCTATTACTGCAGGCTACCACCGATTGTTCAGCCACCGAACGCACAAAGCGGCATGGCCAATGCGCTTGTTTTACGCTCTGTTCGGTGCAGCGGCATTTCAGAATTCTGCAATCAAGTGGTGCAGTGATCATCGCAGACATCACCTGAAGACCGATCAAGAAGAAGACCCTTACACCGTCAAAAACGGATTCAT
Organism: Candidatus Poseidoniaceae archaeon; assembly: GCA_022451765.1. Lineage (GTDB taxonomy): Archaea > Thermoplasmatota > Poseidoniia > Poseidoniales > Poseidoniaceae > MGIIa-L2. The sequence goes on along the minus strand of JAKUNY010000064.1, from coordinate 2,394 downwards.
GTGGGCGCACATGGGCTGGGTAATGGTCGACCAAGGAGAAGAAATCGTCGAACACGTTGACGACCTGCAAAAAGACCGAATCCTCGCTTGGCAAGATCGAAACATCTTCCTGATTGGATTCTTGGTAGGAATTGTCTTGCCTGGTGTTGTTGGATTGCTTGCTATCGGCGGTATTCATGGATTCCTCGGTGGTCTGATTTACGGTGGATTCCTTCGTGTCGTGATTGTTCACCACGCAACGTTCCTCATCAATTCAGCAGCCCACACGTGGGGGACTCAGCCGTATTCAACTGCTAACACATCTCGGGACTCACCAATTCTCTCGTTCCTGACATTCGGGGAAGGATATCACAATTTCCATCACACATTTCAAGCAGACTACAGAAACGGGCACAAGTGGTACCATTGGGACCCATCTAAGTGGTGGATTAAGGCCGCATCGTGGTTCGGCATGACCAAGGACTTGCATCGTATCCCAAAGAAATCAATCGAAACACAGCGAATGAAGACTGCATTTGAGAACAACGCAAATCCATCCGAGGTTTCGAACGAAATGCAACTTAAACTCAAGCAATGCCTTCAGCAAATGCGCAAAGGATTCACTGACCTCATGAAGCGCAGAGATGACTACAAAGCAGCGAAGTTGGAACGCAAGAGCAAATCAAAAGATGCTTGGAAACTCACCAGAGGAGAACACAAGGCACGCATCAAACAATGCAAGGTTCGCATCGCACAGGCGCGATTGGAATTCAAACACATCATGCAATCGCTGAAGATACGTAACCCGGCTGCAGTCACAACAGCATGAATCAGTAGAGCGGCATCAATTCCCCGTCTGCAAGATAGAGACTTGGGCCATCAGCAAGATAGTACACAGCTCCTCGTCCGTCACGAGAATCCGAGGCAGTAGCGTTCGGGTTGGTCGCACAGTCACCTGTGCAGCCATCGGCAAATGCCACATAGACGCGACCTTGTCGATCGATGTGCAAATCATTGAAGTCGAGCAGATTACGATTTGAGCCTCCAATGTCTCTGCAATCGCCAGAGTTGAGGCAGATTGAACCAACCTGAACAGGATCGTCTGTCACTCGATAGGTGTGGAAGATTGGGTTCTCATCCAAAGCATTGAGGCTGTAGGTGATGTAGAGGTGATAGGTAGCATTGTTGGGTGCGTAATGTGCGTTTCCATTCCAAGGGTTTCCATCGATATCGGATTCGTTCAACATCTCTGCGTTTTCGCTTCCAAGATAGGTAATGGCAATTCGACCAGGATCGCCTGCATCGGTTTGTGGGAACACTGTTGAAATGACGCCTTCAGGAGAAATACGAATGCTCTCTTGTTCCCAAGACTCCCCCGAATCGATCGATCTCGACATGTAGACACCTTCATCCGCTCCAGTCCATATGTGATAAGCATTCGATTCTGAGTCAGTGGATACCTCTGAGTTCTTTCTTGGGTTTGGCGTGTTCACGTCGACTCCCATGTTGCGTTCAAACCAGGAGAAACCGTTGTCTTTCGAGACGATAACTGTCGGAGTTGCTACTCGAGGTGTAACATAAACAGTACCATCAGGGGCGGTGGAAATTGCTCCATGGAGGCCACCGTTTGTGGTTGCAAGACCGATAATTTGCCCACCTGTTTCGAAGGTTGCACCTCCATCAAAGCTGGTGAAACAGAAAATACCTGCAATTTTGTTGTAGCAGTAATAGACGGCAGTTTCGTAAAATCCTGTTGTAAATTGACCAAGGGCACCGTAGCCTGAATCGGTCCAAGGCCCACTCGCCAATTTGATGTGGTCATTGAGTGGTGTTGTTCCCGAGTCGTGAGGATTGCCCATCCAGGTCTCTCCATCATCATCACTCCAGCAAATCCAAGATGTTTCCAAACCAATCATCTGAACGCCAAAGACGCGGTCGGTAATCGGATCAACCCACCCATATGGATCGCTGGTTGTTGGCGAGCATTGTACTGGGTCTTGGGTTTCTTCCCAGCTTTGCCCACCGTCGCAAGAGCGCATAACTTTCTCCATGGCAATAAAGAAAATACAGCCACTTGAGGTGATGCCGATGCTTGGTTCCTTGCCGGTTTCACCAACGTCGCTGAATTGGAAAATCATCTCTAAGGGAGAGACATCAAGCGACGCTCCTGTTTTGTCGGTTACGAATATTCGAGGTTCTTCAACTGCGATTGGTTCTGGCTCAACGATAACCTCATCCTCTCCAAAACAACCCGAAAGTGAAAAGGTAGCCATCAACAGAGCAAGAAGACATGCCTTTGTGCGCATGACCGTGCCTGTCACTCGAGACATAATGACCTTACGCAACAATACAGCGCCCAAAAGTATCCAAACCATGCGCTATCCCGGGTTTTGCATGCTTTTGTTGCAGTATTTC
>JAKUNY010000063.1:5939-8115 GCA_022451765.1 Candidatus Poseidoniaceae archaeon | reverse complement strand
GGACGAATGAGATGGCGGAGAACAACTGGCCCCTGATTGATCGATGGTGGCCCCAGCGAGATGATTGGTCCCGGTTCAAGTACGGTAGCTTTCTTCTTTCCCTTTTCTTGGTCTTGGGTGCGCTTCCCTACGGCCTTATCAACCGGTTCTCAGCTTGGAGAGGAACCAGCACGCTTGCTGTTGAATTGCCTATCGATCTCGACTTACCCTTCGTGCCGTGGATGGTTGTTCCATACTACTCGTTCTACTTGTACTTCCCATGGGCTGCATGGATGGGAGCATCGGATCGACACAGACAGAACGGACTGGTGTGCTTTCAACGACTTATCGCATCAGCGTGGGTGGCTTTCATCATCTTCCTGATCTTCCCCGTGGAAATTGAACTCCGCTCGCAAGCCTACGGTGCGGAAGGTCTGTTTGGACTGATGATGAGTGCGCTCCATGAAGCGGATGCGCCGTACAATGCCTGGCCATCCATCCACGTCTTGCTAAGCATCCTGGTGGTGTTTTTCGTTCGCTTCGTGGAAATGGAAAATGGGACATGGACGAACCTCCGTTCCATCATAGCGTGGATATCATGCGGCTTGTTGGTAGCCTCAACGGCTCTCATCAAGCAACACTACGTGTTCGACGGCATCTCAGGCATCGCCCTTGCAATGGGATTGTGGTACGGCTGGATACGACCTGCTCTCAACTGAACAAAGCGCTGACGGCCTCAGCGTTTGTCAGGTAGATTGTGAGCCCAACTCCTGCCATAATCATCATCCACGATCCAACCATCTTGATCATTCCAGTCATTCGTCGCAAGAAATTGATCATAACTTGTCGCCCCAATCCAACCAACACTGTGACAAGGATCATCAAAATGAGGAGTCCGAGCATGAGTCCCGACAAGCCTGAGAGTGTCGCACTGGTCCCAAGCGTCCCCAAGAAGATAACGAAAGGTAGGACTGCAGCAGCGGTGCAATCGATGGAGGCTGCAGCATATCCGATACCATACAGGTACATGTTACGCCGGGGCGTGAATGTTTCGTCCATTTCCGTTGTCGACCATCGGTCGACAAGTTTCTGCACGAAACCAAGGACGTGGGATGTGATTCCCAGCAACATGATTGAACCAAGTACAACCAAAAGTACTGCAATTCCGATGGCAATAATGTGAATCATACCCGATTGCGCAAAGGCTTCGCCCATCGCAAATGCGATTATTCCGATGATGATGAAAAACGTCCACATTCCCAATCCAGCAAGCGTTCCAATCACCCATGAAGATGGCATTGCATTCTTCAACTTCCCTTCCTTGATGAGCTCGTCTTCTCGAGCTCCGAGACTGAGGTAATACGAAATAAAACCAGGTAGTACAGGGAAAGCACATGGCGAGAAGTAAACAAGAATGGAGAGAATCATTCCAAGAATAAAGACGGCAACAAACGATGTTGACGGTTCTTCCCAAGCAATACGATCATCCATGGTGAGCAATACATCGCCGGTTACAGCTTGCTCGACAGAAGAATAGAAATTACTCCAACCGCCAATCGGCGTCCCTGTCGCTTGTCGTTCAACGATGTAGCCTTCGACGTCGATGACCAAAACAACAGGAATTTGACCCGTTCCTGCGGTTGTGAACAACTTCTTCGGGTCGGTTGTAGAACCGTTCTCGAGAATCGCCGCTTCTGTTGAGCCGAGTCCGGTTGGGTACAATGGAACTGTGTACTCGCCACCGGATTCATTCAGATAGGCCAAAGATTCCTGATACCAAGCGCCGTAGCCAAAAATATGGAACCCTACACCGTTGGCGTCTGCCGTTGCTTTCCAATCGTCCATGTTACTCTCAAGATGCGCCTGAACTGCGTGACAATTCGAACAATCATGCGCCATTAAATCGAGAATGATAACATCCCCTCGCATTTCTGAGAGACGGATCTCTCCGTCAGAATTGGTATAATTCTCTTCAATTCCAGTTCTGTTCAGACTTTGAATAATGATTTCTGGAATAGGAGCGGGTTCTGCATCCGACTCGAAAATCTCGTCCATACTATCTTTCTCTTGCTCAGTATGTGTTTCATTCTCATCAGGTGTCTGTCACGCTGTCCTTTTCGCTCATTATGTATTGGTTTCGTTATGTTTCTGTCATATCCCCCTTCTGTGTAAATTTACCTGCATCTGTGTATATATA
>JAKUNY010000063.1:4749-5929 GCA_022451765.1 Candidatus Poseidoniaceae archaeon | reverse complement strand
CGGCGACACCAAACGCTTTCCACGTCTCGGAACGCTTGAATGCACCCCAATCGGCTTGGTCAAGCATGCCCATATGTCTTCCATTCACTGATTGCAAATGAACCTAGTGTTGAGATACAGATGAACCGTTTAGATGGACAATAGACACTTCCAATCGTTCATGTGTAGGGTGGACTTCGACCATTTGAACAGGTACTGAGAGTACCTCTGCAAGTTCTTCAGCAACACTCAGAGGCATTTCGATTCGACGAGCAATCGCATCGTAACGTAGCCAAGAGGTACTGATTTGCAAGGTCTCTTGCAATTCCATCATATCATCTCGGGCATCACTAGCCTCGGTTGGGATGGCACCAAATAGAATCGTGTCGTCTTCTGAGAGAATTTCGTACGGTCGAAGTGTAGCTTCCGCTCTACGTCGGAATCTTGCACGCAATTGTCCTGCATCCTTGTAGGTCGCAGTACAGAATTTTAGATGGAAGGACTTGTCTTTCGCCGCCTCCTTAAGTCGGATACCGAGTTCGAACGAGCCTTCTGCAGCCGCAGAGAGACCACCTGATAGATTGAATCCTCGAACGTCCATGTTTTCTTGGTTACCTGTTGTAATTTCCAATTCATTCAAATTGAGGAATTGGACGGGGAGTTTATCCAATTGCTCGAGCAATGCAAAGAGCGAATCCTCCTTGTCTGGCTCACAAGGAAGTTCAATTCCAACATTGATTCCAGCATCGTGTGCCGCATGAATAACCTCTTCATACTGCTTTGTCGTTCCATCGAGGAGATGGAATCGAAGCTCGTCTAATCCTGCTGTTGCGAGTTTCTCAACCCATTCAGATTTGAATGGAATCGACGTGTAAAGGTGTATGTGGTGTTCGAGTCCGAAAGCTTGTTTCAATTGCTTGACGGCTTCAACGGATCGTTCTGGGTCACGCATTGGATCGCCTCCTGTGATGCCAGTTCCCGTAGCCTTCATGGCATGACCTTCCTCGATAACTTCCTCCCATGTACTACATCTTCGCTCATTGGCGAACATGTCAGGAGATTCACGCCGATTTTCAGAAAGTGGGCAGTAATCACATCCCCAGTGACACTTGCCCGTCACAAAGAGGACCAACTTTCGACCTTCCTGGCATTGGACACAACCTTCTGGTTCTCCTTCCTCAGGCGGAAGAATCTCCGTATG
>JAKUNY010000063.1:0-4739 GCA_022451765.1 Candidatus Poseidoniaceae archaeon | reverse complement strand
GTACAGAACGCCTGACCTCTCCTTGTTCAATCAGTCGGTGATAGGCCGACGATTTTGTTCAAAAGCCATGCGTGGAAGCGGCGATCATTCGTAAGTTCTGGGGGGAAGGTGACAGCACATTTCGATCCATCGCGAACGCCAACAATCTCTTGTCCAAATCGTGCGATAATCTCGCATGCAATTCCATCGCTTTCGAAGCGTGGAGCTCGGATAAAGACACCTGGGAAAGAATCGCTTGGAGGTCGAGCATCCGAATTACCGACAACCAGAGGTGTGTGCCCATACGCATCAGGTTGACGTTGAACTGAGACCCCTCTTGTTTCCAGTCGCTCGATTTCAACTTCAATGTCCGCTTCAAAGGATTGACGTTGCCGACCCCAAGCATTTCTCGATATTGCAGCCTTGATGTACGGCGCTCGATTGTTGCTCGGCATAGCCAGTAGAATTGCACCAGCACAGGTTCCGAGAACTGGGCGATTGGGATGTTCATCCATCCAGTTGAAAATGGAATCAAGCAGGCCTTCAGACCGTGATGCAATTCGCATTGTGGTCGATTCACCGCCTGGCAAAATCAACCCATGAATGGAGGAATCAAGATCATCTCCTTTCCGGAGCTGTACCACTTCAACATCATATTGGAGGTCTCTGGCAATGGAGAGGAGCGCCTCTTCATGCTCATGTCGAGCACCTTGCAACATCGCAAGTCCTACCCGCATCATGGCCAATCCTGAGCGTCCACGTCTTTAGCACATAGCATCGCTGCTGAGGCTCTTTCCTTGTGATAGAGAGTCTCTATTCAAAAACCGTGCGCGCTACCGTGAACACATGGCACACCTAGGCGACTGTTTTCTCGTCCCAGGCCCCGTACGGATGAGTGATGCATGCCTGCAAGCAATGGCAACGCCTGTTATAACGGCTCGAGGAACAGAGTTTCGTGATGTCATGGCCGACCTCAATGCTGGACTGCGATATGCATTCAATCTGACACCATCCTCTCGAGATCGAGGAACGGAGTCATGGTCCGGCGAGGATGGCTACAAGGTACTTGCCGTATCTGGCAGCGGTACTGCTGCGATGGAAATGGTGATTGCTAACCGGTTCAGGCCGAACGATCGTGTCCTCGTCCCGACCAACGGGAAATTTGGTGAACGCGTAGCAGATATTTGCAAGCAATATTGCCAAGTCAAGCATATTGCCTACGAGTGGGGACGTAGTTTTGACATCATGGAACTTGAAGAACAACTTGGTCGAGGAACGTTTGAAGCACTCTTGATATGCCACAATGAAACAAGTTCAGGGATAACTCAGGATGCTGAAGCGATTGCTCAACTGTGCAAAGAACACAATGTTGCGTTCATTCTCGATGGGATTACCTCTGTGGGGGGACTTCCCGTACACCCCGCAAAGTGGAATGCTGAAGCAGTGGTTATGGGCGCACAAAAATGCACTTCAGGACCAAGCGGCATTGCCGCAGTGGCCATCACTGACCATTTTATTGAGCGCGTCCATACGATTCGTCAGCAAGGTGACTCAAATCCTGTGTACTACCTTGACATGGTCTCTGCCCTAAAGAAAGGAAACGATGACCAAACACCTTGGACGCCTGCGATCAATCTCGCCATGGGATGGGCAGCATCGCTTCGCGAACTCGAAGAGGAAGGACTCGAGAATCGTTGGAATCGATGCAAAACATTGGCTGATGGTGTGCGCAATTTGTTTTCAGATCTTGGATTCATGTTGCTCGCCGATGCAGGTCAGCAAAGCGAGACTGTGACCGCAATCATGTATCCAGAGGGAATGAATGACAGTTGGCGAAGCAAACTAAAAGAGGATTATCAAACACAAGTTATTGGGGCTCAGGATCACCTCAAGGGCAAAATGTTTCGGGTTGGGAGCATGGGAACGACAACTGTTGATGAAATGATAGAGGGGTGTAATCGGATGATTGCATGCTTCAATGAAATGGGACACACACTTCCAAACGTTGATGTTGCATCCTACTTTGCGTGAGTTATGGCCAAAGGAATCGTATTGGTGCGGTTCCAACCGTTTCACAACGGGCATGCGTATTTAGTCGAGCATGCACTTTCTGAATTTGAGAAGGTGACGATTGCCATCGGTTCCGCACAAGAAGAATGGACGATGGACAATCCTTTCTCGTTCCAGGAACGAAAAGAAATGATTGAATGTTGGGTGAATGCGAGCGGCCACATAAACAGCGTCACAGTTGTTGGTATCGACGACATAAATGACCCTCCAAACTGGGTGGAGCATGCAATAAAACAGCATGGTACAGGGACACTGGTGACGTCCGATGATGAAACAAAGGCACTCTATGAGGCCTCAAATTTTGATGTTCGTTGGATTGAATTGCACGAACGACAACAATTCGAAGGCTGGAGAATTCGACTACCTTGCCTGATGCTCTCCACGGTCTATGAGGACGATGCTACACGAATGGTTCTCGCCCCAAGTGTTCCCGCCTCTGTTATTGATTGGCTCATTGAACAAGATGGTCTCTATCGCTTTTCCCAAATCAATTCAAGCCCACATGCGGGCTAATTACTCGGTTGCGACAACCACACGAGCAGCTCTGAGAACACGTTCTTTGTACATGTAACCAGGTTCGAGAACGTCAATGACTTGACCAGCGGGAAATTGTTCGGATGCGGGTAGTGTCGGAATCGCTGCCATGGTTGTTGGATCGAATTCCTGCCCCTTTGCCTCAATCGATTTGATACCATCTGCTTCGAGTTCTCTCCACAACTTGTTGCGCAACAATCGCAGACCTTGCGCTACTGCCGTTTCATCGCTGTCCTCAACTTGACTCAAAGCCCGATCGACGTCGTTCAGAATTGGAATCATCCGACGTGCGAGTCCCATTCCACCGTACTGAATGAGTGAGGACTTTTCAGCCATCAATCGCTTACGAACGTTCTGGATTTCAGCATCTTTGTAGGCAATTTCCTTTTCTGCTTTTTCAGCACGTTCGATTGCTTCTTCAAGAGGGTCAATTGGCTCGACGTGCTCTGATAGGTCCAACTGTTCTTCACCCTCGTCGAAGGCAGGAGTTTCATCGTCCTGAGATTCGGATGTTTCATCCAAAGGGAGGTCCTCATTGTCCTCGGACATGATTCCACCGAAACGGATGTGGTCTTTCAACCCGACGCTGTTGTATCGTCAGGAACACCATTGGCAAGGATGGTCGATAGATTCCAAGAGAAGGACGCCCATTTCCGAGCCTCAAGGTGGTATCTGCCAATGAAAGCAACCAAATTGTCCTCGTTGTTCCATCGAGTCATGGTATGAACCAGCGATTTTGCAGCTCGATCATGGGCTTCGAACGTGGGCACGATGCGGGGGTCTTCTTTTTCATCCATGGTCTCACCGAGTTTCTTTCGCCGTTCCATCCAATCCAAACAAACACGTTCGGCATATTCCTGCTCTGGTAAATTCTTCAGGGCTTCACACACGGAATCCCAAGTCTCACCACCGTACAATTCAGCCTCACCTTCAATGGTTTTTGAGAGTGCGACATCAAGGTACATGTAGGCTCTCCCTTCCCATGCTTCCCAAGCTCCGGGACTGGCCCATTTCATTGCAAGCAAAAGCCCTTTTTCACCATCACCGGATTCCTCCAGGCATGACCAGAACGTTGTTGAATCCTCCTCATCTCGGTGTTGCGTATCCATCCAGTCCAGTAATTCAGCCTCTGCATCGATGTCAAAATTCACTTTTAATCGGGCATCTTGCTGAGGACGATTTGCTCGGAGTGTTCGCCGCTCAAGTCCTGAATAAAGTTGCAGCCAAGGTGTTTCCAGCAATTGGCGCAAACTCGGGACATCAAGCAAAAGAACAACAATCTCCAGTCCCATAATTTGACCGAAGTATGGCTCTTCTTTGATACATTCGGCAGCATCAGAAAACAAGGGATTGAAAAAAATTGGTAAGAAAAGGCAACAGGCTTGAAGAACAGGGCCTTGTGCAGAGGAATAGGGGGGTTCGTATGGCGACGATTAAGGAGCAAATCGAAATGATTCGCGCCGAGATTGATAAAACCCAAAAAAACAAAGCCCCGCACGCCCATATCGGGAAGTTGAAAGCAAAAATTGCTCAACTGAAACTCAAGGAAGAAAAAGCTGCTGCACCCTCAAAAGCAAGTGGTGGTGGAAAAGGATGCGCAGTAAAGCAATCCGGGGACGCAACTGTTTCATTGGTTGGATTGCCATCGGTTGGAAAATCAACGCTCATTTCGAAAGTGACCGATGCTCACTCGGAAACCGGAGGCTATGCGTTTACCACACTGACCTGTATCCCGGGCGTTATGGAACATCGAGGTGCAAAAATCCAGATTCTTGACTTGCCCGGATTGATCAAAGGAGCAGCAGAGGGAAAGGGTCGTGGGAAAGAGATCCTCAATGTCATTCGTTCCTCCGACATGGTGTTGTACATAGTCGATCCATTCCAAGCCGGTCACTTCAATGTCCTGCACAGAGAGTTGCACAACTCTGGACTGCGCCTAAATCAGGAAAAACCTCCTGTTTTCATCAAGCGCGTTGACAAAGGAGGTATCGACGTTCGTACAACGGTTGAACAAACCCATCTCACGCCTGAAGAAATGGGAGACATCATTCGTTCTTTCGGATTCACATCAGCGATTGTTACCTTGCGACAAGATACGACTGCGGAACAAATTGTGGATTGTTTGGCGGGCAACATTGTGTATGAAAAGGCGGTTA
>JAKUNY010000062.1 GCA_022451765.1 Candidatus Poseidoniaceae archaeon | reverse complement strand
GGTTGGTGAGCACCAGTCATCGAGAACGCCCAACCCTACTCGTGGAAGCCTCTGCTCGGCTTCCACATCAGCATCTACACATCGATCCAGTGCTCCGATGAGATTAAGCGCATGAAATCGGCTCGAATCAACAATGTTGAGCGATGCAAAGAGCTGAGAAAAGCGAGTTGCATTCGGCATTTCTGGCGAAGCCCACAGAACACGGCCTCCGGATTGAATGCAATCAACAGCACAATGGAGTCCAAAGGTTGTTCCTCCACAGCCCCCCTCGACTGAGAGATGGATACGTTTTCCGATTAAATCAAACGACCATCGCTCCGCCATGGACAAGCGATTGAGTTCTATGATTTGATTCCGCTTATGCAAAATGCTCATGACCTTTCACTCCGTCGTCATGCTATGAGCGGAGAAGTTCGAGAGGGTGAGCGAATTCCACGCAGAGACCCTCCTCCATACAAAGAAGCGGACAGTTTCTCACAGGCCATCTCACGTGATGGCCTGTTCGCAACGGCAATCAACGACTCCAATCAGTATGGCCCGATTGGTATGATGATACTTTTGTTTGTTGTTGCAACCATTACCGGCGCAGCCATCAAACTCTTGGAATCTCTTTGATGGCTTGAAAGGTTTTGATGAAAATTTGGCTTTCAAACCATTCAAACAGCGATATATTGAAACCCACTCCTACGAACTGTGAATCATGAGTGAGGATTCAGTCAACGTCGAGAGCCGTACCTCCTCCCAGGATAAGCGCTGGACAATCATGGCTGCATTGCTTGGAACAAATACCGCTGTCATGCTCTTCCAAGGAATGGAACAGGAATCGAATCCAACACAGATTCGTGAGGTCGCATTGACAATTATCGCAGCGACACTACCCTTCCAAGCCATTTATTTCCTCATCTATACATTTCTTCTGGAGAACAACGGAAAACTGAGCCACCACATGGTCAAGAAGTTGCAAACTGCATCCAACATTTGTCAAATGTTCGCCTACATATCCTTGATTGGGGTTGCGATGTTGTGGTATAATTTGTCGATCTATGTTGGTGTGGTTTTCTTTGCATCCACTGTATTTGCAATGATTCTTGTACGTTACGCCATGACAACCGACGAGGAATCTCGTGATGAAATGAAGGCGAGTGCCAATGAGCAAGGTTCATGAAGCCTCTTCTTGACCAATTAACATGGCGTTCTGTCCACTTGATTACCGATATGGCTCTCAAGATTTCAAACACATTTGGTCTGAATCAGGTCGTCATGAACGTCAATTGGAAGTCGAGCGTGCATTAATTTGGGCGCATTGGCAACTTGGCAGAGTATCAGAGGATGACTACAACGCAGTCGCTGCTATCGCTAACCCTGAGTCGGTTCGCAAAGAACGTGTGTCTGAAATCGAAGCTGAAACTCGCCACGATATCATGGCATTAACAAAAGCCATGGCTGAGGCTGCAGGAGAGGCTGGTTGGTGCATTCATCTTGGTGCAACATCAAATGACATTGTTGATACTGCCGTGGCCTTGCAACTTCGTGACAGCATCGTCATGCTGCGAGAACAACTCTGTCTCCTCATTGGGGTTTGTGCAGATGTGGCGGAACGTGAACGTGATACAGTCATGCTCGGACGTACCCATGGGCAAGCAGCCGTTCCAATCACCTTCGGACTCAAGGCAGCTGTGTGGCTCGATGAAATGCGAAGACAACTCATACGACTGGATGAGGCTGCACCGCGAATCGCTGTTGGCAAATTCCTTGGTGCAGTAGGAACAGGTGCGGCACAAGGAGAAAACGCCCGAGAATTGCAGCGGTTAATTCTCACTCACCTCGGTCTCGGCGTTCCGCTTGCTACGACACAAGTCGTTGGGCGAGACCGATACATCGAGTACATATCATGGCAGGCAAACCTCGCCACAACATGCGAAAAAATTCTTCAAGAGATTCGCAATTTGCAGCGGTCAGAAATCGCAGAAGCAGGTGAAGGATTTGACGTAAAGAAACATGTTGGATCTTCAACAATGGCTCACAAAAAGAACCCAATTAAATCCGAAAACGCATCCGGTCTCGCAAGAATCGTTCGTTCATTCATCATCCCAACGTATGAAAACGCACTTCTCTGGCACGAGAGAGATCTCGCCAATTCAAGCAGTGAGCGATTTACTCTTTCACATGCAAGCGCATTGTGTGAAGATGTTGTCAAGAAAACCCGTCAAGTGTTGACCAATATGTGGGTCGATGCAGAGCGATGCATCGAAAACATCCGATCCCAGCGGGGTTTGGTCATGGCTGAGAAAGTCATGATAGACCTCGTTGATCGAGGTGTTCCAAGAGACGAGGCACACGAAATTCTTCGCGAGGCATCCTTCACCGCTGTTGCGAACAAGGAAGAATTGATTGATGTGTGCAGTCGGACGCCTGCGATTTCAGCAGCCTTTAGTGCTGAAGAATTGGAAGCAATGTTCGACCCAAGCAATCCTATTGGCGTGTCGGGAGAAATTGTTGATGAGGCTGTTGCACTCGCCCGTGCTGCGATTCAAACCACTGAATGAATTGTAAAAACACCTCTGCTGGCCGAATGCTGCTCCTCACCTTCTACCTCCAGGGAGCGAGACCAAATCGGACCACCGAGAACAAACGTTTCGTACTCACCACCTTCTCCGTCGACGTTGAATCGATGCTTTGTTGAAAGTTCTTGGAGTTCCTTGAGGGATCGCTCATCGAGTACATGACCAAGCCAGTTGTGATCAAGACCTTCGCAAGAAACGGAAGTAATCATGATTTTGAATCCAGCCTCAATCATACCCTGCAGGTGATCGATTGGTGTTTGATGCCATAAAGGCGAGTAGGAACGGATTCCAAGCCGTTGGCACATGCATTCCAATCGTTGTTTCTGAAAATCTGAGCGCAGGGCTCCACTCACAAGTGCGTCAATTTCAAGTTGTGCCAAGGATAATTCAAGAGCTCCAATTTCATCCTCAACGGAACCAGATGCGGGGACGTTGATCCATGGCAAGTCTGCCATTTCAGCCTGTTTCTGAACCCATTGAGTTGATGGGACCTGAAACATGTGTGAATCACCATCCAAAACATCAACGGTTACCACAGCGACAACCTCCCACCCACGACACATCGCCCACCACCATGCAGCGGAGGAATCTTTTCCACCTGAACTAAGAACGGCGATTCGCATGAACGGTCCATGAACTTCAACTTCATGAGATTAAGGGAAAACAAGCCAAGTGTTCAAATGGGTCCTTCATGTCGCTAGGATAGAGTGGTGAATCATCACCCTCATAAAGCGTCGAAGACGAGAAGGAATTGGTGAGATAAATGCAACCGAGTGGAAGAGGATACGATCATGGAATTACAACATTTAGCCCGGACGGACGTTTGTTCCAAGTTGAGTACGCCCGTGAGTCCGTCAAGCGTGGCACAACAACAGCTGGATTGAAGTTCAAGGAAGGCGTTGTACTCGTCTGCGACAAGCGAATTGCCTCTCGACTAATCATTCCAGAATCCATTGAAAAGATGTTCAAAATCGATGAGCATGTTGGTGTTGCAACTTCTGGCCTGGTTGCAGACGCTAGGCAACTCGTCGCTCGAGCCCGTGTCGAGTCGCAAATCAACAGAATCACCTACGCAGACACAGTGCCTGTCGATGTCCTCGTAAAGAAAATCTGCGACTTTAAACAGTCGTTCACCCAATACGGAGGTTCTCGACCGTTTGGTACAGCCCTGTTGATCGGTGGCGTTGATGATGAGGGAATCCACCTCTACGAGACAGACCCATCCGGTGCATACCAATCCTATCATGCAGGTGCAATCGGTAGCAACCGAAACACCGTCATCGAGTACTTTGAAAAGAATTGGAAAAACGGTATGACCCTGAATGCAGCAATGAAAATGGGTCTTGAAGCGCTTCGCTCTGCAAACGATACCGAACTAAACAGAGATGCAGTTGAAGTCGTCGTTGTCGATGGTAACGGATACCGCATCCTTGATCGAGGAGAAGTGAACAAGCAACTTGATCGTCTCAAGCCTCTTGAAGACTGAACAATCAAGTTCTTTGACTCGCAACTCTGAGGTGACCACATGGTCAGTCTCGATAACGCCGTACTTGCACGACTCGAAAAAGGCGGTAAGCGCTACGAAGCCCTCGTCGATCCTGACCTTGTCGAAGAATGGAGAGACGATTCCTCACGCATTGATTTGGACGAGTTTATGGCTATGGACGAAATCTTCCATGATGCAAGAGCAGGAGAACGACCTACGGAAGATGCATTGATGAAGGCATTTCAGACCTTGGATGTGACAACAATTCTCAACGTGATATTGGAGAAAGGTTCCATTCAATTAACAACGGCTCAACGCAAAGCTCGCGTTGAAAACATTCGTCAACAAATCATTCACCACATCCACAGCCAGGCCGTTGATCCAAGAAGCAAGTCTCCACATCCACGAACGAGGATTGAACTTGCACTGGAGGAATCAAAGTACTCAGTCGATCCTTTCAAACGACTTGAACAACAAGTTAGCGATGCCATTGCAATCCTGAAACCCTTGATTCCACTCAGCTTTGAATCACTCCGGCTGGCGTTCCGAATACCTGGCAAAGCTTACGGTTCGGTCAGTCAACTCTTGCGGAGTTATCAGCAAAAAGAGGGTTGGTTGGAGAACGGAGACTGGGCTTGTGTTGTTGAGATACCAGCCGGAATGAAGGGCGATATTATCGGTCAAGTTCTCAAGCGTGCAAATGACGCTGAAGTCAAAGAATTATCCTCCTGAGAAAAGGGTGTCCTTTATCATGGGATGTCGAGTGGACGGTTCGGAGAGAAAAGTATGTCCAAAGGTCAAGTTGGCGCCGAGCAGCGCCTCGTGACCCCGGGAATGGTCGTAGGACCATCGTCCGGGAAGCGAGCAGGGTCCGGTATGATTGCCGAAAAAATCGAATTTATTGCCACCCGAGTCGGCTGGCTTCATGAACAAAACAATGTCGTTTCTGTTTCACCAATAAACAGCGCCTACATGCCACGGTCTGGAGATCTTATCGTCGGATTCGTGGCTGAAGTTCGAAACAATCTATGGTTTTTTGACGTTAACGGACCCTTCCAAGCGCTTCTTCCAATGTCATTGGCTCCTTGGAAGGTTGAATTCGGTTCAACACGAAAGCATCTCGGAATCGGAGATGCAGCCCTTGCACGCATTCAGGAAGTCGACGAGCCGCACAACATGGTTTTGACCATGAAAGGTGTTGGGCTGCGACGACTGAACGAAGGTGCAGTTCTGTCAATCCCTGTCAACCTCATTGACACACTCCGTGGTGACAACAATTCAATGGTGAGTCGAATTCGAGACGTTACTGACTGCCGAATAATTGTCGGTGACAATGGTCGTGTTTGGGTGCATGGAAGCAGTGACGACATGCGAGTTGCGCGAGAACTGATTCAAACCCTAAATCAAGAAGGGCATAAAAATACATTCGAAAGTGCTGTCAAAGCACTAGAAAACGAACGAGGTGAACACTGATGGGTGGATATGGAGACGTAAAATTACTACGAGAAGATGGAAAGCGACTGGATGGTCGAGCGATTGATGAGATGCGACCGGTAACGATCGAGGCAGGTGTTCTACCTGCTGCAGATGGTTCAGCAATGGTGACGCATGGACTCAACGTAGCTGTTGCTGCAGTCTACGGCCCAATGGAAGCCCATCCACGAAAGATTCAGCGACAAGACCGTGCTGTCATCGACGTACGTTACAACATGGCACCGTTTTCAACGGGTGACCGAATCCGACCAGGTTTCAATCGCCGAAGTCGAGAAATATCCAAGGTTACTGCAGAATCCCTCGAATCCGTCGTTCTTGTTGAGCGATACCCTCGTTCTAAAATCCGTGTAGAAATCGAGATTCTAGCGGCCGAGGCAGGAACACGATGTGCAGGTATCACCGCAGCATCCGTTGCACTTGCCGACGCTGGAATCCCGATGCGTGACATGATTGTTGGCGTAGCCTCAGGAAAAATCGAGGACACGGTCGTTCTCGATCTTGACAAAGCAGAAGACAACTACGGACAAGCTGATCTTCCAGTCGGGATTCTACCAAACACAGGAGAGATTGCCTTCCTTCAGATGGATGGCGATCTTTCTGTTGAAGAGTACAACCTGGCGATGGAATACAACCACAAGGCTGCCAAGGAAATTCACGAAGTCATGGTGGATGCCCTCAAGCGTCGCTACGAAGGAGGTGAAGCCTGATGGTTGAATTGGTACCTTCTCTTTTGCGGCAGGAGCTAAACCGACTCGCAGCAGAAGGTCAGAGAATCGACGGTCGTGGACATTTTGACGTCCGTGATGTTCACCTCGAGGTCGACTGTCTGTACAACGCAGAGGGTTCTGCAAAGGTCGTTTGGGGCGACACCATCATCTATGCTGGCGTCAAGTTCGAAATTCGTACGCCGTGGCCCGATCGACCAGCACAGGGTTCACTCATGTGCGGAGCAGAACTACGTCCTGTTGCTCATCGAAAGTATGAACCTGGACCACCCTCACCAGAATCCATCGAACTCGGTCGCGTCGTGGACCGTGGAATTCGTGAATCTGGTTGCATTGACATGGGGGAATTATGCATTGTACCCGGAGAGAAGGTTTGGGGTGTCATGATCGATATCCACGTTCTCTCTGATGGCGGCAACATCTTCGACGCCGCAGGGCTCGCAGCCATTGCTGCTCTACGTACTGCTGTTGTTCCAGCAGAACGATTTGATGTTGGGGAAGATCACACCCTTAAGGTCAATGGAACGCCAATCATGGCATCGTTCAAGCGTGCCGGTGGACGCTTTGTCTACGACCCCAGGGAAGAAGAAGAACTCGGTGGAGATGAGCGAATTCACATTACACTTGGTGACGAAGGTCACCTTCACTCGCTACAGAAGGGGCTAAAAGGAGTCTTCACTCCGGAGGAATTTGCCGAGATTCTAGCGGTCGCCGAACAAAAGTGCAGTGAACTAAGAAAAATGGTAGCAGAAAAGGAGGGGAACTGATTGGCAAAGCGAACCCAGAAAGCAAAGGCAACAGCTCGATTCGGAGCACGATATGGTGTTAGCGTCCGACGAAATGCAGGAAACGCACTTGCAAAGAAAAATGCAAAATACACCTGTCCAGTCTGTCACTATCGCCAGGTTACTCGCCAATCGGTTGGTATCTGGTCCTGCGGAAAATGTGGACACACCTTTGCTGGTGGTGCCTGGGAACCGTTTACTCGAGCAAGTGATGCAAACTCACGTATCCTCCGACGATCCGTAGAAGGAGCGACAACTGCAGACATGGCATTTATTGCCCAACAAGCCGCTCTTGATTTTGAGCGCAAGGCTGCAGAAGATACCTCCGAAGAAGAGTGAGCACCATGGCGGAAACGCCCTTTTCACTTGTTTGCACGATATCTCGCTCGAATGCGTCCGATATCCAAGCCATGCGCGATTCACTCGTCTCGGAGACCGAAAGTGAATCCTTTGAAGACGACACGTTTTCCTTTCGCTTGGACGAAGCCAACGCCAAGGATTTGCGGGCGATGTGGAACACACGGATACGTGGGTTAATCGCTGCGGACGAAATTCTACAGGCGATTGAATCCGCAGGTTCTTCAACCAAAGACAACTCGAAGGAAGCATGAGCACAGTTGAACAACTCCAAGTTGTTGTTTCAGAAGTCCAAAATGCACGACATCAGGTTGCAACCGTTCGAGCACAACTGCAAGAGCTGGAAACAACGATTACTGCAGTCGAAAAACACCCAGAGGGTCTTGCACTGCACCGACAACTCGGTGGCGTATTGGTCGAAGTTGAAAACAAGGCTGAATTGATTGGAGAACTGAAAGCGACCCATACAACACTCTCCGAGCACGCTGAGCGACTTTCCGAGCATGAGGCGAAACTTGTCGCAGCATACGATGAACTCAAGAAATCGCTTGAGGGAGAAGTTTGAGCAGTCATCAGCAAGATATTACTGCGATGAAACAGTGGCTCGATGCTGCCATTGAGCGTGGTGCTGTTCCAGTTTTAGCAGGTCAAAACGGTGACATGGACACCATTGGTTCTGCGATTGGTTTAGATGAAATTCATCCATACCTGCACGCTTGTGGGATCCACCTTGGTCGAGTTGCCACTCTTCTTG
>JAKUNY010000061.1 GCA_022451765.1 Candidatus Poseidoniaceae archaeon | reverse complement strand
CCTCAAATCACGCCTAATGCGATGAGGTCATTGTCGTTCCTTTCTCAACAGCATCGTTACGGATTTCTCTTTGTGATGTAGAACGCCGACTTGTTCAAAATGAAATCGTTCGTGGAATCGAATGGAGCCTGGATTTGGAGGATTGAGATTAACCTCTGCTGCAATTGGTATGTTCTTTTCTTTTGAATAAGCAACAACGGTCTCGTACAGTTTTGTACCAACGCCTTGATTTCTGTGTAACGTAGAGACCGCAATTCGATCCACGTAAACAAACGCATTGTAATGATCATTGAACCACTGATAGTTGAGACTGCCATAACGTGTCCTCGGAGGCAAACAGATGACAAATCCGAGCAGTTCATTGCCATCAAACATACCAACAGACAGCGATGAGAACTGAAGCAAATCTGATATTTCTTGCTCAGAAACCCGACCTGTACCAGGCAGCCCTTGCTCATTGATGGCCCAGATTGCCTCAATGTTTGCCAGCGCAAGGTTGCGTATCTCCATGGAAAACCTTCAGAGCAGGAGGTATATTGTCATGCATTACCAGTCTACCTGAAACCAACCAATTACAAGTCCAAAGAGCATAAACCAAAATGTCAGAGGAATTGCATACGTTGCGCCAAGAGCTTGTACGTGTTTCTTCTGAAGATGGTATCTAATTGGAAGGACGGCGGCTACAATCAAAAACAAAATAAATGCACCTTCCTCCAACGGTAACAACAATCCGATGATTGTCAAGAGGTATGACAGCAGTCCGTAACCGACGGAATAAGCGAGATGAATTCCGAATCCTTTCAAAAACTCAAGACGATACATACCAATGCCGACCAAAAGGCCAACAATGGGGATCGTTATACCAAGGAACAATGCATCATCATCACCTCCACCCATAACAGAGATGACGGTCATGAGATGGTACAACAAAGGAAGGTAAAACAAAGCAAACACTCCGAAATTGGTTCCATCTTCTGACGATATGGAGTTTTGTTGCCAAATTGGATTTTCACCTGGTTGATTCAAATCTGGGATGAATGTTTCTTTACCAGCGAACACGCGTTCAGGGAGTTTAATGACCTTTGGATCGAGAATCAAGCCAGCGAATCCTGCTAACCAAAATCCGAAGCAGTCGAAGAATAAGTTAAATTCTAATCCAACTTCGTTGAATTCCATCCAGATGTACACCAGTTGTATTGCCAAAATGAGGAAATATCCTCCGTAAAACAACGTTACCTTTCGAAAGAACATATCGTCCTTTTCTCGATTTATCCAACAAAACACGAGGGTTCCAACGAACACAAACGGCATTAACTCACGCATCATGAACAAAACAAACAGCGGTCCTGCCAATTCTGCAACATCGCCCCAGATCTGAAATCTGAAAAAGAAATTCAACACCTCAACGAGTCCAATTCCACCCTCGAATGAAAATTCGCTGTACATAAGATAATCCCAAAGATTGTAGTAATAATTGTCATCATAGATATTCCCCGTATCATTAGGGTTCCAAAAGATTGTCCACTCAAGCCAATACTGATAACCCCAATGAAAGAACATTGAAACCAAAACAACGATTGAGGCTATCTTTATTCTCCTGTCTCGTTCAGATTGAATGGGGAAAGCTTGGTGAAGACCTTGCGCAGCGTTTGGAGTAGGCTGTGTTTCAACAGCAAACTTCTCCTCGGTTTGCGAGGGAGGATTAATGACAACCGATGCAGGCTTCATCCTACCTTCACCCCGATTTTCCTCATCCGCATCCATGGATTATGCTTGCAAATCTACATCATAAAGTCATACCCTGCACAAATCCGTTGCTTTGAATTTCAGCGGGCTGATTTGAAAGTTAGGTTCATATACCACCCCACTCTGGGAACTATGTAACCTCGGGTTAAGTAGTGGTGAAAAAGATGGCTGGCGATGACTGGGAAGAGAAGATGTTGGACCAACTCGAACGTCTCCTTTCGAACATGGGCATGAACATGTCAAGAGAGCAACTCCGCGCCTTACTCCAGCAATTTCGTTCGCAGTTCGAGAAGATGGGAATCGATGAAGAACGAATTGCGAAAGGCGATGTAAACTTCAACTTCGACCTCAGCAACCTCAAGAATTTCTTCCAACCTGGCATGGACTTCAATGAGTTGTTCAAGAACATGGGTGTCGACGTTCGTGTCGACGCTTCGCCTGTTGAGATCGAAACGCCTGATGGCGACGAGAAAGACGACATGGTGCTACCGGCAGACGATGTTTATTTGGAAGGCTGGAACATGACCATCACCGTTGATTTTGCAAAGAAAGAGTTGGAGCAAGACCAAGTTGAATTGAATCTCATCGATGGAGGAATGCTCGTCGAGGTTCATCGAACCACGCAACTCGCACCCGTTGCACGAATCGAACTCCCACATGCTTGCGAGGACGTTGTTGACTTCACACTCAACAATGGTATCCTCGATATAACGCTACGATTAATTCCACCTGAGGATGCCTTCGCAGCACTACCACCATCGGATGATGGTGACGATACCATTCCCCTGAGCGGCGACATCGCCATCGACTTAGCAGACGATGATGACGACGATGACGACGATGACGGAGGAATACCAATTCTATGAAGAGGAGATGAATAAAATGAGCAAAGTAATCGGAATTGATCTAGGAACAACCAACAGCTGTGTCGCCACCATTGAGAACGGTGAACCAGTCGTAATTGCCAATGCAGAAGGTGCACGTACGACGCCTTCGGTCGTTGCTTTCAACAAAGACGGGGAGCGATTGATCGGCATCACAGCGAAGCGCCAAGCAGTCACAAACCCAGAACGCACCATGATTTCAGTTAAGCGCCACATGGGGACCGATTGGAAAACGGACATCGATGGAACTGAGTACACACCTCAAGAGATTTCTGCATTCATCCTACAGAAGTTGAAGGCTGATGCGGAGGCGTATCTTGGCCATGAAATCAAGCAAGCGGTCATTACATGTCCTGCTTACTTTACCGATGCTCAACGAAAAGCAACGAAAGATGCTGGTCGTATTGCTGGCATGGACGTCTTGCGAATCATCAACGAACCTACTGCTGCGGCTCTTGCATACGGGGCAGACAAGGGCGAAGATCAAACAATTCTCGTCTACGATCTCGGAGGCGGAACATTCGACGTATCCATCTTAGAGATTTACAATGTCGATGGCCAACCGCAGATCGAGGTCAAGGCAACAGCGGGTAACAACAAACTCGGTGGGGACGACTTTGATGAGCGCATCATCGAATGGCTTGTCAGTGAATTTAAGCGAGAAACAGGCATCGATTTGTCGAAAGACAATCAAGCCATGAGTCGACTCAAAGAAGCTGCCGAAAAAGCCAAGATCGAGCTGTCAGGAACACAATCCTCACAGATCAATCTCCCCTTCATTACCATGAAAGACGGCAATCCTGAACACCTGGATATTACCATGTCAAGAGCTCGTTTTGAGGATCTCATTGCAAAGCACATCGAGGACACGATGGCACCCACTCGGCAAGCCATGAAGGATGCTGGTGTCAAGAAGGGCGACGTCGACAAGGTCATTCTTGTCGGTGGTTCAACCCGTGTTCCTGCAGTTCAAACCGCAATCGAAAAAGAAACTGGAAAAGCCCCTTACAAAGGAATCAACCCTGATGAAGCTGTTGCGATGGGTGCTGCACTGCAAGCAGGAATCATCGCAGGCGATGACGAGGTTTCCGATATACTTCTTCTCGATGTAACACCACTCACGCTCGGAATCGAGACGCTTGGTGGTGTTACAACAACCATGATCGAGCGAAACACAACCATTCCCGCTCGACGTAGTGAAATCTTCTCGACGGCAAGCGAAACCAACCTGCTGTTGAAATTCACGTCTTGCAAGGAGAGCGAGAGTTTGCCAAGGACAATGTTACACTTGGACAGTTTCATTTGACGGACATTCCACCTGCACCACGTGGCGTTCCGCAGGTTGAGGTCACCTTCGACATCGATGCGAACGGAATCGTCAACGTTAGTGCAAAAGACATGGGTACCGGCAAGGAACAGTCGATTAAGATTGAATCGCAAACATCGCTTTCAGAAGATGAAATCCAAGCAAAGATTGCTGAGGCTGAAGAATTCGCAGAGGCGGACAAGCGTCTGAAGGCCCAGGTTGAAATGAGAAACATGGCTGACCAAATCGTCTACCAGACTCGAAGAACTATTGAAGAGGCTGGAGAGAAACTCAACGATGAAGACAAGGCACCTGTGCTGTCTAAGGTCGATGAATTGGAATCTCTACTTCAGAATGAAGAAGGAGTTGCTAAGGAGCTTGATGAAATCGATGAGGCTGCAGTTCAGGCTAAAGTCAAGGAGATTGAAGAGGGAATGCATGCAATCTCCGCTAAGCTGTATGAGGCTGCTGCTGCTGAAATGGCAGAGGCAGAAAACAACGAAGGCGACGGTTCAATCAACGTTGAGGGCGATGATGTCGTCGACGCTGACTTCGAAGTCGTCGATGAAGAAGACTGAAACATCGCACTTATGTGCAAGCCACCGTTGGTGCGACCATGAGCGATGTGCGAATTCTCGAAGAGACGGACCGTACAACGGGACGTGATGCTCTTCGAAAGAACATACAAGCTGCTGTAGCACTTGCGGGTGCAGTTCGCTCTACGCTTGGACCGAAAGGTCTCGACAAGTTGCTCGTCGATGATGAAGGTCGAAGCATGGTTACAAACGATGGAATCACTGTCCTCGAGTCAGCCAAAGTCGAACACCCAATCGCCCACATGCTGATTGCAGCGAGTGCTACGCAAGACCAAACCGTGCGAGATGGGACAACAACAACGGTGCTTTTGGCTTCTGAATGGTTGCAAAACGCTTGGCATTTGGTTGTGCAGGGCGTCCACCCTGCCACGATTGCGCGTGGTTTCCGCATGGCTGAATCCTATTGCAAGGATCACATCGAGTCATTAACATTTGAAGCAACAAAAGAGCATGTTTACGCTGCAGCCATGACGTCTCTTGCGGGAAAACTTCACACCAAGATGCAATCAACGATTTCTGAATGCGCAGTTGAGGCTGCAGAAGCAATCACAATGACGTCCAATGGCAACATTGTCGCCGATCCGACCCGCGTAAAGGTCATTACGCGCTGTGGTCCTTCCCTTGAACAATCCAAACTTATCACAGGGCTTGCGTTACCAAAGAAACGAGCCCACGTTGAGATGCCTTCAACCCTTGGAGCAGGCTCCATTCTGCTTGTGGACGGAGGACTCGAACTTCGGTCTTTGTCAACGGATGTTCAGCTGAATGTTACATCAACAAGTGCTCTTCAGTCCTTTCGAGATGCAGAACAACAGCGTCTCCTCGAGCAAGTTAACATGCTGAAAAAACTTGATGTTACCCTCCTAGCCTGTCGAGAAGGTATTGACGACAGCACGCATGCGCACTTGGCTGAAGCAGGAATCAAGGCGTTCCGTCGGGTTGCAAAAAGCGACCTAGAACTACTTGCCAGAGGATGTGGGGCGCGTCTGGTTCCCACCATTCACCAGGCAAAGGATGCAGATGTTGGCGTCTTCATCTCCAGCAGGTGCGAGCGATGGGGAGATGTCGATCACTGGATACTTGAAACCGATGAAGGTGGTGCGACGTTTGTTGCTTCAGGAAGCACTGAAACGGTTGTAGGAGAAGTCGAACGATGTTTTGCAGATGCGCTTGGTGTCGCTTGCCGACTAAAAGAAGATCCAAAATTGATTCCTGGAGGAGGAGCCACCTACATCGCACTCGCTCGACGATTGCGTAGGTATGCAGAAACCGTACCCGGTCGAGAGCAACTCGCCATTGAAGCGTTCGCCGATGGGCTTGAGACAATTCCTCGCGTCCTTGCGGAAAATGCTGGAATGGACTCAATTGACACTCTTTTGCAAATCGTCTCGATTCAGAGCACAGAAAGCGACGACACAATTGGATTGAATGTCCTCACACGACAGCCTGAGAACATGCGGGAGGCAAACATTGTCGAACCTTCACGTGTTCTTGAACAAGCCATATCCGGAGCAAGTGAGGCCACAATCGCAGTCCTTCGAATCGATGATGTCCTCTGGGCAAAACAAGAAATCAGTGTACCAGATGACGTACAAGCAACGCTCGATGGTACTGCTGCAGACCGTCGCTAGCTGCAACGATGGATGGTTTGTTCAGAACCAGCCTATAAATATATAAAAATCGCGGGAGTGTTATGGTCAACGTTGGTATCGACGATGTGGCGATTCACTTTCCACGCTTGTACATGGACATGCGAGATTTTGCAGAGATGCGAGGCGCTGACTATGGAAAACTGAACAAAGGACTCGGTCTGAAAGCAATGGCTATTCCCGATGTTCACGAAGATACAGCAACAATGGGCGCCATGGCGGTGATGCGACTTATCGACCGAAACGGTATCGATCCGCGACACATTGGACGGATGTATCTTGGCACAGAGTCAGCCCTTGACGGTGCAAAGCCAACGGCAACCTACATTCTCGACATGCTGACACAGCGATACCAAGATCGATTTGGTGAAGATTGCTTCCGTAACTGCGACGTTGTCGACATGACCTTTGCGTGCATTGGCGCCGTTGATGCACTGCATACAACGCTCGACTGGGCAGCACGTACAACCGAAGATGATGCCCGAATTGGAATCGTTATTTTCTCAGACAATGCAAAATACGACCTTGAATCAAGTGGCGAATACACCCAAGGAGCGGGTGGAGGAGCGCTGTTAATCCGACAGAATCCTCGTCTGCTCGAAATTCCTGATTGTTGGGGCGTTTCAACAACGCCTGTCCATGATTTTTTCAAACCAAGACGAAACGTCAGCATACGCTCGGTCATCACCAACGTTATGACATTGGCTCAAGAGACCGGTCAATCGCTCAAGAAAGGCATTGTTGAGCGCATGGTCAAACACCTTCCTGAGTCGACTGTTCGAAGACTCGGAATCTTCGCTCACGGAGAAGAATCTGTAAGTGTCCATCGTGACGAGCCTGTCTTTGACGGGCAGTTTTCAAACCGATGTTATCAGCAAGCTGTACGCCAGGCTTTCTACAACTTCAGCCAACGTGCAATCAAACAAAAGCGCTGGGACCCTGAACTTGATACGCAATTTACTGAGCAGTGGTCTCGAATCATCATGCACCTTCCTTATGCATTCCAAGCAAAGCGGATGTTTCCAGATGTCTTTCGACACGACCGTATGAACACCGACATGTGGCCCAACGTCGTAAACCAAATTGGTGAACCACCGGCGAAACCTGAAACCGATGATCCTGAAGCACTCATTGCTTGGGAAAAAGAGATGGACGGTTATCGAAGAGCAATCTCCAAGACCCAGGAATACCTCGATTTCCACAAAGAGCGAATCGAAAAAGGGCAGCGAGCATCCAGTTTGATTGGAAATCAGTACACTGGTTCGATTTTCCTTGCATTAATGTCGACGTTTGAGTCCGATCTGGAAGACAATTCCAACCTCGAAGGCGAACTGTTCGGACTTTGCGGCTACGGCTCCGGCGCCAAAGCAAAGGTGTTCGAAGGAAAAGTCGCCCCACGATGGCGTGAAGTCGTTGCTGGGTGGCAATTATTTCAGCGTCTTGCCGGACGAGTTGCTATTGATCAGGTCACCTACGAGAACCTCCACAAGGGGACGCAAGAAGAGAGTGTCGTATCGCCACGAGGTGAATTCGCACTCGTCGAAATAGGGGAAGACGGTGCCAACGAAGGTGCTCGTACCTACAAGTGGATTTCCCAATAAGGACAATTTACCCTTTGATGGGGTCAGGATTCGCTTGAAAGTCCATTCAGCATTTCTCTTACAAGACTTTCTAAATTAAAGCGAGGAGCCCAACTCCATTCTTGCTTCGCCACGGAACCATCGATAGAATCGGGCCAGGAATCAGCATACTTCTGTCGAACATCCGGCGAGAAATCACACCTAAATCCGTCAACCTCGTTTGAAATGGCATCTGCAAGTTCTTGGGCAGTAAAGGAGAGACAATCGATGTTGTAACCGGCCTTTGATTGGCCGAGCGAATCACTCTCAGCGTCCATCAGCATCAACGTGGCTCGTATCGCATCGTCCATGTACAGCATCGGCAAGCGAGTATCAGATCGAACAAAGCATTCGTAGTATCCATCCTGCAACGCTGCCTCGAAAATTTCTACTGCATAATCGGTCGTCCCACCACCTGCAGGTGCCTTGTAAGAAATCAGGCC
>JAKUNY010000060.1:3214-8260 GCA_022451765.1 Candidatus Poseidoniaceae archaeon | reverse complement strand
TTTCAGGACGTCAATACCAAACGGCGATGAAGACGAAAATCAGCCATCCGTAGAGTTTGGAGTAACGGCCAATAATCGGCAGTTGCTTCATTGAGGCTGGAAGGTCAATTTGGAAACAAGCCATGACGTAGGCTACGTGTGCGATCGCCAAAACGATGCCAAAGATGGCTGCATCCCGTGCTGCACCGGCGCCTGAGAGTTCATCCCACTGCCAGTAGAAGAGGAGACCAAAGTAGAGTACACCGGTGAGAACGACACCGATTGGTACTGGCTTGTGTTTCATTTAGAGACCTCCTTGTTCACTCTTCTTCCCATTCGTCAAAGTCGTCGCTGTCCTCAAGCTTGACAGAGCCACCAGCTGCCTCAACCTTTTCGATTGCTGTAGCACTAGCGTTAGCGACTGTGACGGTCATTGCTGCATTGATTCGTCCAGATCCGAGGAGTTTGTCGATTCCGAGTTCTCCAAGGTCAATGCTGTCCTTTCCTTCTGCCATGCCTTCGAGTTGGCTGACGTTGCATGTGACATGCACATTGCGTAAGGATGGATGACGGTTGAAGCCATGCCTTCCCCAGTGACCTGGCATGTACTTGATTCGAGTCATAACACGATGCTTGTTCATACCTGCATTTCCACGACCACCGCGCTTACCTGCGCCACGGCCAGCTTTCTTTCCACGACCATGGTATCGGTTTCGACCACGGTGCTTGTTTGCTTTTGTACCCATCATATCACCTCAAATCATTCTTTCAACGAGTGCCTTGATGTCGTCGCCTCGGGAACCGAGTGCGCCACCAACGACGTAAGATCGCTTGATTCCGCCCCATCCTTTTGGTCCTCGAGGAGGATGCAAACGGAAGACGCGCTTCAAGCCTGGAACATCTTTGACAGTTGCCTCATTGGCAACGATTGCCTTTGCGAAGTCTCCAATGGTCTTGTAATCGGTTGCTTCTGCAACGATAGCGTCGGTCAAAGGAGCATCACCACTCATCCTCCCACGCTCGGAAAGCATTGATTCGACAGTGGCAAGGTCAGCCTTACCCCATGTGATGTAATCCTTGGCCTTACGGAGCATACCTACGTATTGGTCATTCTCTGGAATGATGACTGCATGGTTTACCTTGGTGAGGTTGAGGTACGACATGGTCTCGCGAATGGATCGCTCAACACCGACGTTGCTTCGTGCTCGAACTACAATGTAACTCACTTCAAAACCCTCCCAGTGTTGATGTGCAAGCGTTCTCGCTGTTCGTTGCTGATACGAGTTGAATTTAACGTTTTGAGCGCGTTGAAGGTTGCAGCAGCATAATTGATGGTTGTTCGGGTTTGTCCCTTGGTTCGTGATAGAACGTCGGTTACCCCAGCGAGTTCGAGGACTTTCTTGCCAGTCTCACCAATAACGAGACCTTTTCCTTTCGCAGCAGGCATGAGTGTTACGCGTGTTGATGCAGATCGCCCGTTCACTTTGATGGGGACGGAGGTTCCTGGTCCAGCGGATGATTCCCAAGAGCCGTTGCCACGCTGTACGCTGATGAGGTTTAGTTTGGCAGCAACAATCGCTTTCTGAATCGCATTGGATACTTCTTTTGCTTTGGCCATTGCAAGACCAACATACCCGTTGCGGTTTCCGACACATGCCATGACATTGAATCGTACACGTCGACCACTGTCAGTCATTCGTTGAACCATGTTGACGTTGATAATTTCGTCTTCCAACTCAGGGAGGAGAGCATCGACAATTTCGACTTCACGGATCGGAAGTCCACTTGCGAGTGCGTCTTCGTAATTTGTGATGATTCCGGCGTATACCATGTTTCCTAGACGAGTGCGTGGTGTCCAGTTTCGGAGATTGTTTATTGCATCGGATTGAGCATTACGTCGTCTTCGACGTCCACCGGTTTCTTCAGCTTCTTGCGGAGCGTAAGCAAGAATCATACCTGGTGCTTGGTTAATTTCTAGTGTTTCTTCTTCTGTCATCAGTAAGCCCCCTCAATGGATGTTTTCGTTGTTTCAATTGCGCTTGCAACACCTTCGTCGATGTGGGCTCCAGTGATTCGTTCATCGCTTGGAAGAATTTCATCGCTGTGCGGAACGTTCAGTCCAGCCTCAACCATTCCACGAAGTGCAGCAAAAACACGACCTCCTGGTGTGCTTGCAGCAAGTCCTATGTCGAGAACTGCATCTTCATGGCCTGCAGCGATTGCTGCTTTACCGAGAGCGTAGCCTACGAGGTAAGATGCAGGAACAGATTTCTTTGACATGTTGTCTGGCCATGAAAATTTCTTGACCAAATCGTTGCCTGTGACATTGACTGCAACGTTGTCACCCCCAGCGGCCCATGTAACCAACTGACACGAAGTTCGTGTGTTTGAGATGCGAACGACAGCACGAGGTTGTTCACTTCGTAACAGACGTAGACGTCGTCGATAGTCAGTAAGTCCAGCTTTGCGTCGTCGAAGGACAGAGCGTCGTCGATTTCCTTGCATCAGTTGTCACCTTCCTTGAGTTCTATGCCTTCAAGAGTCATTTGAGACCGCAGGTGGGCAATGGATCGGTATGAGCCACCCTTTGCTTTGAGGTAGTAGCGTCGGTATTGCGAGGAAGTGATTTCATCATTGTCTCGCAAATCTTTGAGAGCACGTCGTTGCGAACGAATGGTTCGCATCCAACGATTCTTGCGTGGATTGCGAGCGTTTGCAGTTCCCGTTCGCTTACCCTGGCCTTTTTGTCGACCCTTGAGACGCTGCTCTTGACGAGTGCGTGCTCGAACTCGAGATGTCCCTTTAACGGCCTTTGCGCGGATTAATCCTTCTTCGATGAATTCACGGATATCGTCTGCCTGTACGGACGATGCAACCTCGTCAATGTAATCAGGGTTGATCCAAACTCGGTTTTCACCGCACTTGAGAATTTTCGCAGCAAGACGCTTTTGGTTGGTTAGTTGCATCAAACATTCCTCCTTCGGTTTAGGATACGAATCCCTAATTCATCAGCACGGGCGTGAATGTTCTCACGCTTTCGGCCACCAACGGTACGTCCGACTCGAGCTGCCTGTGTCTCGGGATCGATTGATTCGAGATCGTTAGGGTTGTGAACCATGATTTCTTGAAAGCCACTTGGGTGAAGCCCACGAGCGGCTGCAACCTTACCGTGTCCAACACGAACAAGTGAACCTCGGTACTTGTAGTTTCGACGTTGCTTGCTGTCCATACCGTGTGGAGCACGCCATCCAGATCGTGACAATCGCTTGTAGCGGAACCATTCGGTTCGACGGAACGAAGGCGTTTTCTTCTTTTGTGCTGCTCGAAGGGCGAGCGCTTCTTGCGTCTCTTCGTCGAGTACTGGCTTTTGCTTAGCGACGTGAACTTCATCTTCGTCATCATCCCAGTCATCATCGTCTTCAAAGAAATCGTCTTCTTCTTCGTCATCGGACGCAGCCTCTGTTTCTTCAACAGGAGTCTCTTCTTCCTCTACGGCACCTGCGAGGCGCTCGATGAGGTCTGCTTTCTTTCCAGAGACAGGTAATCCTTGCTCTTTGAGCAACTCCTTGAGTTGTGCTACAGTCATACTTTCATATTCTTCTGTCATCCTTCATCACTCCTTGCTGAGACGGTATATTCCGTCTTGGAAGACACGTCGATCTCGCTTCTTGACCGTCGTGCAACGCTCGATGTTTGCTGCAGTTTGGCCGACAAGTTCCTTATCGATGCCTGAAACAGTAATCTCGACTTTGTTTGAGACTTTGACGTCAACGCCGGGAAGAATGTTTGCTGATCGTGGAACTTTCTCACCGAAATAGTTGTTGACAACAAAGTTCTGTCCTTGGACAGCGAGCGTCATTGGGAAGTGAGAGTAGAATGCCTTGAGATGGTAGGTGAAACCTTGGGTCACACCCTTCACCATGTTGTTCAAGTGGGCATTCCATGTACCTGCCAGTGCCTTGTCTTTTCTGCGAGGTAAGTCGGTTCGCACCATGAGGCCTCCCCCGTCCTGGAGAATATCGACTCTCGATGATACGAATTCTCGTGAATGTGTTCCGTTTGGTCCAGTCATGGTGACGACGCCATCTTCGCTGATTGTGGCTGTAACGCCTTCAGGGATGGTTACGTTGTGTTCGATTCTGTCGATTTTTACCATGCTTTTCACCTCAGTACACGTAGGCAAGCAGTTTGCCGCCGATGCGGGCGTCTTTCGCATCGTAGTGGTTCATGACGCCGGAATTGGTCGTCAATATGAGGAGACCAAAGTCCTGTGCGGGGAGATATCGTGTCTCCCACTTTTCGAATTCTTGTCGGCGAACGCTGTGTCGTGGTTTTACTGTGCCGCAGCGGTTGATGGTTCCGCGAAGTTGGACAACAAAGGCATCTCCTCGGCCGTTCTCAATGCGTGAGTACTCTCCGATGTATCCGGAAGTCTGCATAATGTTGAGGACGTTTCCGAGTAACTTGGAAGCAGGCGTCAATTGAACATCGAATCGACCAGCTTGCTCTGCGTTGTAAATCTTGACGAGTGCGTCGTTTAATGGATCAAATTGCATTCATAATCACCTCAGTTCATCTTTTTGAAGCCAATCTCGGGCCCAACGTCGCGGAAGCATTGACGGCACAGGCGCAGCCCATGTCGTCGAATCAGCCCACGACGTCGTCCGCATCGGCGACATCCAATTGTTCGTCCCATGTATTCTCCATGATCTCTTGCCATTTTCATTCCTCCATGATCTTAATTCCAAAGTTCGACTTGAACCATTCCATCGACTCATCTCGTGAGACGCCGTGGCTCTTGCCCACCTTGCTCTTTGCCTTTCTTCGGCGGCTTATTCGGTGACCGGGTCGTTCGAGAACGACGTTGATGTCCATTCCGTAGATTCCGATATCTGGATCGTACTTTTGCTCGGGGAAATCCGTATAATCACGGACTCCGAAGGAAAGATTTCCTTGGGCGTCAAAGTTCCAACTTGGAATGGTGTTGTCACGGACCCAGAAGGCGTTGGTCAGGAATTCTTTGATGGAAGCCTGGTCTCGCATGGTTGACCGACAGCCGATTGGAGC
>JAKUNY010000060.1:0-3204 GCA_022451765.1 Candidatus Poseidoniaceae archaeon | reverse complement strand
ACTTTCAGGTCACGGTTTTGGATTTTTCCGAGTGTTCGCTGTGGGCGTACACCTGTGACCATCTCGAGAACGTTCTCTGCGTTGCCGAGCCGATCTCCACCTTCGCCAACACCGATGTTGACGCAAACTTTTGTGATTCGAGGTACGCTCATTGGATTGACCGTCTCACTCATGCCTTCACCTCCATGACTGGGATGCTTGCATCACCGACTGCGAAAACGTTGACTTCGGTTGTACCGAATTCGTCAAATGCGACTTCGTTGGGCATGCTGGATCGCTTGACGATGCGCTCCTTCATCGAGGCCATCTCACCGACGTGTGTACCTCCAATGAGGTAACATCGAACGCCCTCGGTGAAAGGGATGTGCTCAAGCACCTTTTGATCTGGGAGAGAAATTTTGATTGAGTCTCCCGTACTGTACTCTTTCGCATCTTCAACAAGCATGTTTCGACCATCGTGAAGATTGATTTGGGTCTTACCACCTTTGATTGTGGTCTTGCCTTCGATTCGAACAATTTTCCACGCTGCTTCCTCAGCTGAAATCTTGACGTATCGAAGACGACCGTTTGCGTCAAGCATGCATCGGAAGTGCTCATCACCGAGTGAGAGGACATCCATGAGGCCGACCCCTCGGCGGGTGTCTTTGCAGACACGACCATCGCCTTTCACCAACTCATTATGAACAATAAATCGAACTTCTCGGGCGCTTTGTGCACGGCCCAGAACATCACGGATGACGAGGTTGACAGGCATACATCGCTCCAAAGAATGTCCGCCTGGACTTGGGCGTGTGACCCAAATGGTTGTCTTGCGAGGAAGAGGCCAGCTTCGTGGCATGGCCAAACGCTTCAAGTGACTACTGCTACCCATATTTTTCAACTCCTGTCCTCGGTCAATTTCTGCATACGCAGCTTGTCTGTCTCATCGAGTTTAACGACGACGACGTTGGAGGCATGGACCGGAACTGCCTCTTCTCTGTTATCGGATTTGGATTGCTTTGCTCCTTCGATAAGGATGCGCCCTTTGTTGGCATCGATACCAATGACGGGGCCAGTAAGTGGCTCAGCCTTGCGCTTTCCGCCGTGACGCTTACCGCCGTGAGAGAAATCTCCACGAATGACACGGACTGTGTCACCAGCACGGACGGTAACGGATCGTACTCCGGCAAATCGCTCATCAGGCTTGTCGAGTTGCAATCGTGCTGAAACTCGCTTACGCTTGGTATGCATTGGGGCGTTGTATTGCGCCTTTCGTTGCTTTCCTGGTTTACTTGACTTGACCATTTTCTTCACCTCATACAATTTGTTTCGCTGTTGCAGCGATACGAGGCCAGCGTTCTGCAGCCTCACGAGATACTGGGCCCTTGATATCAGAACCCTGGACTTCGCCTTTGATGTTGGTAATCACACAAGCGTTGTCTTCGAATTGAACCCACGTACCGTCTGCACGGCGGAATGGACGGCGCTGTCGGATGATGACAGCGTTAAACATTTGACGGCGGGTGTCTGGTGTACCCTTCTTTACGGAGACCTTGGTCATGTCACCAACGCCACCTGCTGGGTATCGGCGCATCGTTCCACCAAGTTTGATAACGTTGACAATCTGAACAATTTTTGCACCGGTGTTGTCAGCAACATGCAATCGAGCCATGGTGGGTAAACCACGTGTTTGACGACCTGCAATTCCACGCATCAGGATTCACCTCCAGTCTTTTCGATTACACAGAACGAGACCGTCTTTGAAAGAGGACGGCATTCCATAACACGAACGCTGTCACCGACTTCAATGTCACCGATACAGCTTGGAAGGTGCGCACTAAGGGTGCTGGTTCGCTTCTCGAAACGCTCGTACTTCTTCATGTATCGAACGTTGTTCCGCTCGATGGTGATTGTCTTCTGCATACCAACCCCGGATACAACGCCTTCGAACATCTGACCGCGCAAGCGCAGGCTTCCGTAGAAGGGACAATTTTCATCTCCGTCCCATTCGCCAGTTGGTAGTTTAACATCTATTCCGATTTCTCGCATTTTCATGCCTCCTTGTACTTGCGGCTCATACGATCTTCAGGTCGTTGCCGCAGAGACGACCCAGAAAGGACGGTAGTTCCGCCATTGAGTGTAAATTGAATCGCTGCTTTTCCGAGAACACGCTCGTGGCCGTTCTCAAGGATAGTCAGCGTCTTTTGTGTTTCATCGACAACGTTTCCTGAACGTCCGATGAGTGTTGGGTCGGCGGACTCAACAACGGTCAATACTTGACCAATCCAAGTTATGTTCATTTCCGTCATTTATCTCACCTCCACATTGAATCCATTATTTCGTAATACGTTTGCTGCCTTCTTTTTGTGATCGCCTTGTAATTCGATGATTCGACCTTTGATAGTTCCCCCGGCAGCGCATTTGTTTTTGAGTAATTTTGCTAATTGATTGATGTCGATCGCTACGTCGTCAATTCCTTCCACTTTTGTTACGATTTTTCCGTATCTCCTTCTGTCGGTGGATAAGATTGCTCGTTGTTGTTCCTTTGCAATTTCTTGGCAGATGCATAGTTCGTCTGGTAGACCACATACACCACAAATTGCCGCCATAGTTGTTCATCACCTCGTGTTCATTCAGTTGTTCCCTAAGTGGGATTTGATTCGTGCAATACTTCGTCGAGTTGCTTTGTACGCGCCCATGTTTGATGGGGTACCACCGAGCGCCTTTTCCGCTTGAAGTTGAAGAAGCTCATCTTGCAACTCGGTCAAACGGGCCTCAAGTGCTTCGCGGCTCATGGCTGCGATGTCTCGGTTGCGAACGTGGCTCACTCTTCCACCTCCACGGTGGTTTCAGGCTCGCCTTCTTCTCCCTGTTCTTCGCGAATTTTTAGCTCTTCGTCGGAGAAGATTGAGATTTCGTGTGGAAGACGAGTGTTGGCTCGCATGATTTCGACGGTAACGCCAATGGTTCCGAGGGTGCGAACTGCGACTGCGTAACCTTTGTCCAGGTGCTGGAGTGCGGTTTCGCCGCAGTACTTGACGTGACCCATAATGAATTTCTGGGTCCGGTTTCGAGAGCCTGTAAGCTTCCCTGCAACGGTGACGATGACACCACGAGCACCTGCGGACATGATGTTCTCTGCAGCGCTGTTTCCAGCACGACGGTAATACCAACCGCGCTCGAGGGCAGATGCAATCTTTTCAGCCATGACTTGCGCATTCAACG
>JAKUNY010000006.1 GCA_022451765.1 Candidatus Poseidoniaceae archaeon | reverse complement strand
CAACCCACGCTGTGGCATTGGACTGTGGGGGCGCCAAACTCATTGTCTTAAAGGCCGATCTTCTTGCTGACACCGGAGACCTCATGGCTGCTGAGGCCTCGTTAGAGAAGGCGATTGATAAG
The DNA here is from genome assembly GCA_022451765.1 of Candidatus Poseidoniaceae archaeon. Classification (GTDB taxonomy): domain Archaea; phylum Thermoplasmatota; class Poseidoniia; order Poseidoniales; family Poseidoniaceae; genus MGIIa-L2. Next base: position 24,144 of record JAKUNY010000006.1, on the reverse strand, counting down.
TTTCCAATGGATGCGGAATTGCGGAGCATTGTTGCATCACGTCGACTTTCAGAAGGAAGGATTGAGGTGGCTCAGGCACTACTCGATGGTACGCCTTCAACCATTGATCATCCGGAGCTTCACATTGTCGAGGGGCGATTGCATCTAGCCCGGGCAGATCGTCAGCGAGATGGAACAGGAAAAACCGATCAGCTCCTTCTAGGTTCGGCGATTAAATCATTTGAAGCGGCTCTTCAACTCAACCGTGAAACAGGAGTTGCCTGGCTCGGCCTCGCGCGAACCCAACGACTTCTAAAGAACCTCGAAGAGGCTGGTAATTCGTTGGACAGAGCCCGCCGATTGTTGGGAGATACGGATTCATCCTGTTCCATTGAGGCGGCGATGTTGGCCATTGACCAGAACGATATTCATGCGGCAACGCGTTACATTGATGCTGCTGAAATTCAGGGTAGTGGTCCAACAATTGCCTATGTACGAGGGAACGTTGCAGTAAAATCCGGAGATCCTGAGCGTGCAATCGCTATGTACACGGACACACTAAGCGAGAAACCAAAACACATCCGGGCCCGACTCAATCGCATCAATTGCTATCTTGCACTGGACATGGCTGTTGAAGCGAAAGAAGATGCAAACATCCTCCTCTCATTGGCACCTGAACTTACTGTAGCTGTCTTTGCACGGGCAGATGCGCAATCACGCCTTGCTGAATGGGAAGAAGCAAAGGAAGGTTTCTTGGCTGTTCTTGAGCAAGCCCCACATCACTATCAGGCGCTGACAAAACTAGGTGCATGCTATCTCGCACTCGATCGACCCGAGCGAGCCGAGGGTCCAATCAATGAAGCATTACGTCTTGCGCCAGACCATGGGGATGCGTGGCATCAGCGTGGAATGTTGTACGCTGCTTGGGAAAAGTATGAGGCTGCACTCAGCGACTTTGAAGCAGCGATTCGAGCAGATGGAAACAACATCCATGCTCGCGTACAGGCCGCTGCCATTCATCATGCAAGCAACAACGTCGAGCAAGCCTCTGCTGCATGGAGGGGAGTACTTGCTCTTGAGCCAGATCACCCTCTTGCTAGGCAACGGTTGCAACAATGTGAGCAGCAGCTCGCAAGCATCTGAGCAGAAGCGAACACCTATGAATAATGTTGACAAGGCGAAACTATGTCCCTAAGGATTGGTGATGTCGCCCCAGAATTTAACCTGAAAAATGCAAATGATTCGGATGGAGGAACCTCCTCCCTGTCCGGATCGATGCTCAAGAACGGATGTGTTGTTGTCTTTGAATGCAATCATTGTCCTTACGTCATAGCGAGTATCGATCGAATGAACAACATGGCAGAATATTGCAAAGTCAATGCAATCGGTTTTGTTGGAATTAATTCAAATGATCCAGATAATTACCCAGCGGATTCTTTTGAGAACATGCAGAAAAGAGCTGGAAAAGGGATGCCATACCCTTATCTGCACGATGGTACCCAGGAAGTTGCAGCCTTGTGGGGAGCACAAAGAACACCAGAATTCTTCTTGATGAACGGGAAAGGTGTTGTCATTTACCATGGTCGCATGGACGACAGCCCACGTGATCCTACTGCAGCAACGACGAGTGAGTTGAAAGATGCTATTGATGCAATGCTTGCTGGTTCAACTCCTCCCGTTCAATTTACAGATTCCATTGGCTGTTCAGTCAAGTGGAAGTGATGATCTGTCCGGATGCATTCGCCAATGCGACTGGGATGAAAACGACGTCTGTCGAAGTTGTGGTACGGACTACTCTCCACCAAAAAAACTCAGGCCGTTTCATCTAGCGTTCCCTGTTGACAATTTAGAAAAGGCCAAACAATTCTATGTTGATACCCTTGGGTGTACGACAGGACGAGAAAAACAAGAGTCGTGCGTTTTCAAGTTTTTTGGGCATCAAATTGTAGCGCATTTGGTTCCGCAGATGCCCAATATGTCAACAAATCCTGTTGATGGAAGAGATATTCCTGCAATGCATTTTGGGATTGTCATGGAATGGGATGATTGGCACCAATTAAAGGATAAACTCAACAAAGATGGTGTTGAATTTGTTATAGGTCCCTACACCCGGTACGAAGATCAACCAGGGTCACAGGCGACGATGTTCATCGTTGACCCATCTGGTAATCATCTTGAATTCAAATCGTTCAAAGATGAGAGCGCAATATTCGATTCCGATTGGTGATTGGACTCATTGACGAGAGTATTAACAGCCTGATCAAATCCTTTGTTCTTCTGTATTACGACCCATGAGGAATAAGCGAAGAATCCACACCCTACGATTATTCCAAGTGGTAGAAATATCCCATCGTAATCTGAAGCGATGAGGCCTGCAATCATTGAAACAGCTCCTGCTATTTGTGGCCATTGGGGTAATGTTGGACAAGGTATTTTCTCTGTGGTTTCGATCGTTTTTCTGGCTTGATTCATCCTTTCCGTCCAATTTCTCATCACGATTCCGTGGTTTACAATCAATGTTGCGCTTACGAGATAGAAAAGGCAACATATCGGGATTATCTCAAAAACATCGTTCGTAAATATTGGAATAAGAGCGGGAATAATAAAAAATACTCCGCCAAGGATATTCCCTCTATTATCTGGTTTTTCGGAACGGATACGGAGATAATTTTTGACTGGTTCAGAGAGGTTTACCCCTTCTTCATTTTGATCTCGGCCTTCACCTGTGAGAATAATGACTGAACCTGGTGGCTCTGATGATGGCCCGTTCGCCATGTCCATATTGGCTTCAAAATCAATTTAGACATTCCTGCAATTTAATATTCTCAACTTATTATTTATGCAAGGAATCGAGATAAAGAGGGTATGCATTGATTCATGGGGAGAGATGCACGCAGGGCACAAGGACTGGTCTGTATCATGATGAACGCTCCACTAACGGGTTGTTTTGGTGAAACGGTGACGATGTTCATCGGCGACCTATTTGGTAATTATCTTGAATCCAAATGGTTCTGAGATGCTGATGTGATTTTCAACAACGCTTGCTAAAGGCCGTCACTTATCGGCAGAACGGTGAAGTTTTACTGCACCAACTACGGAGAGAATCGATGACAGTGTGGCAATCCAACCTCCAAGACCAAAGGTTGCTCCACCCTTCAGTTCGCCCGGGATAAACATGAACCATACCACGAATGAGAACGGAACCATGATGCCTGCGATGAACATTAACGAATGTGATTGTTTATTGGAGAGAATCTCATCTAATTTCTTGAATTTTATAATTGGATAAACGAACATGAGAAGTGCAGAAAGGAGAGAGACGGTCGCTGCATTCCCTGCAAATTTTAGTTCCCTCCACGTATCACATATGTTATCCACATACCATTCATCTCCTCCACTCTCCCCCATAAACTGGTCGTAGCATGATTTGTACAATGCTGCACTGCTCTGTCGATTGGATTCTGAACAAAAGCTATACTCACAATCCTCAAGAGTGATGTGTCTGAAACCTATCAGCGCTTCTTGTTCATTATCACCAAAGCGATCGATTGTTGCTTCTGTTGTCAGCCAGGTAGGAACTGTTGTTGCAAGAAGCATGAGAATCAGCCCCGCCCCGATAATTCCAATTGCTTCCTTTGGATCAGTCTGAGGGATTTCAAGTGAAGAATTTGCTTTGCTGTTGTTGAGTTCGATTGAAGACAATTCTTCTGAAATGATGATGGATTTTGGTGGCTCTGTGGGTGCCCTATTCGCCATGTTCGATTTCACTCCAACGTAAATTTAGACATTCCTACAATTCAACATTCTCATGTCCTTATTTATGCAAAGAATTGAGATAGAGAGAGGGTTTGCATTGATTCATGGGGAGAGATGCACGTAGGGCACTCGGACTGGTCTGCATTATGATGCTCGCTCCCCTAGCTGGTTGCTTTGGTGAAACAGGTGAAGACTCAAGGGTCGGTACAGGCGACGTTACCATCACTCCAGAGACATTAATCGGGGGCGTCTTTCAAGGATTAACAATCGCCGCTGATAGAGATCTCTCCGCATACATTCCTTACCTTATCCTCAATACTGACACGCAGTTCGTCCAAAATTCAACCGTGATTGATTTGAAAGCTGGTGAGAGTGTTCTACTCACCGTGCTTGCGCCGCCTCGAACGGACACAGCAGTCGTTTTACTTGGTGAATATGGACGCGAAAGTTGGCCAGTCCGTTCAATCGATGAGTCTTGGAAAACGTGGTGGGAGCGTGGAGGTTTTGAAGCCGAATCCGGGCAAGGTGTCTCGCGTATTACTGGTATGAACAATTCAATTGACACCGTCAATACAACCCTTTCGAACGGTGGTGCGGCGACACCAATCCTACTCACAATCGAACGTCCACAAGCACCCGGTTTTGCTGAATCCGAAGGAGGTCGGCATTCCACCGGTCTTGTTGATGGAAGGACCGTTTTCAATTACATCAACGTCATGTCAGACGAGACCCTCGACCCGACAGATGCAGCGGATGGGGCGGTAGGCTACCTCGATCGTTGGGCAGGACAGGGGAATGCAGCCTACGAAGATGCGGCGCAGTATCTCATACAAACGATGGAAAACTTTGGACTAGAGGTGATAGTACAACGGTTTGTTTACGATTCGTTGATGACAGGGGCACAAAATCCAGAAGCGTACAACATATGTGGGTACCGTTGGGGAGAGATTGATCGCGATAAATGGATGGTTTTTGGCGCTCACTTTGACATCGCACCACCAATTAACGGTGGTATGCTCGACCCTCACATCTTCGGTAGAACCTACGGAACTCGAGTCGGTGCTTACGACAATACCGCAGGAACCAGTATGGTTCTGACCGTAGCTGAAGCGATGGCCGACTACAACACTCGAAACACAATGGTGTTTTGTCTGTGGTCTGGAGAAGAAGGTGGGAAACGTGGTAGCGATTTCTGGACCGATTACTGGGTGAGAGAAGACAATCCGAATGTTGAGGTTACAAATTATGTCAATCTCGATATGGCCGGTGTAAACTGGCCCGGTGGGGGTGGTGCGCCATGTGGAGATGGGCACGGTGGAGGTGAAGGGAACTGTGATCCTGAGCCCCAAGTTGACCCAGATGGTTACCCGAAAGATGAGGAAGTTTGGCCCATGCGCGTTTACATCGGCCCAAGCCTTGACCATGATGTTATGAATCAACCAGGAATGGTTGGTCTTGCAATGTGGATTGGTTCTGATGCTATCGGAGTTGAGGAACAAATGTCTCCTTTGTTGGGTGAAGGATACGATGCTGAAACATGGAAGGTTGATGATTGGATGGCGAAAGACCGACCAGAAATTATTGTGTATGAAGATACAACTGCCCGCTCAGATCACGCAACCTTCCAAGACAACTTAGGGACCGTAACGATGGGATTCGGTGGTCTCGTAGACGGATATTGGTGTTATCATCAAACATGTGATACGGTTGACGAGATGATCGATTGGATGGACACCACTGGCAAGGATTACGGTGAGGAGCGAAGTGGAACCAGCAACCTCGTGGATGCACTTGACACAATTACATGGTGGGCAACATTCTCATTCTTCCATTTGGACCAGGACCCTATTAGGAACGCATACTTGGATGCCTGACGAACGGAATTTTTTCTCTTCTTTATAGCACACAAGTTATATGCAAACGTCGCGAGGCGGAAGCATGGAAGATGGTCAATCGCCCCTTGCAAGCTGGGTTAAAGAGAATGCCTCCACCGCAAAACTACTTTCTGTTCTTTTGCTTATTTTTGCTGCATGGGCAAGTGTAGAAATCGTTACGAATGTTGTTGGTAACGAGATTCCTCCTGTCACTGGTATGGAAACCAACGAGGATCCAGATGATACTCAGCGCATCAACAATGGCGTAATTGTTGGTTTTGGTGCAGTCGCTGGTACGTTTGGAGTCGTTCTCCAACTTCTACTTCCAAAACATGAGGCGGAAGATGTCAGCGAATCAATGCCTGAAGAAGATGAAGAAATCGATGAAGTCGTTGATGATATGATGGAAGATATCGGCTCTGATGAAACTGATGAAGAAGACGATTTGGATGATGTTGAAGTAGAAATCAGCAATGAAGATGTAGATGATGAAGAAGTCGATGTCGGGGGTAGCCTTGAAGAAGGAGATGAAGTGCCTGAGGTCGAAGGCGACCAGTCTGAGGACGATGAGTCGCCGGAAGAAGAGGAAAAAACTCCTGTAAAAAAGAGGAAATTTTGAGGTGAAAAAATATGTGGGAACACCGAGCAGTATCGCATAACCAATTCAAAGAAAGTGGACGAATTACTCCAACGGAAACGTATGTTCAACTGATGGATAAAGTCGAAGACGCAGTCAAAGAAGCACAAAAGATGCCGTTTGACCATGAAGAATTCCTCAAGTACATTCCAACACAAGGTCCTTGGGAACCAATCCATGAAACCGACGATACCAAGGGCGACCCACGTACTCGATACATCGGACCTGGACGGCCAAAGCTGTTGAATACGAATCTAATTCTTGGGTCAACTTGGATTGAATCAGAGCGTTTCAAATTCGAGCGCCGAATCAGTACATTGTCTGATTTCCTCAAGCAAAAGACCGTGGTTAACGCAAACATGTGGACGCCAAAACAACTTGTAACGACACAGACCTTCTTTTTCTGCTCAACCGGTGACGAAGCGCGTTTGGGTGGATCTATGTTGACTGGTGAAACCGTTTCGGGCAACCATCCGTTCCTGGGGACTGGTGGTGAAGAAGACGGCGTTTCCGAATGGGAGCCAATCCTCTGGGGTCTTGGTCACCGAGGTGTTGTGCCAGATTCCGATCCACAGGACAAGGTCTACTATCCTTCGTTAATGCACCGGGGTGTTGCATTCAACAACCGTCTGGGTTGGATTCGATACTCTCCTGCAGGATTTGGAAAAGACGCAAGTGGTTACCTCATGACCAAGCCTACAACGTGGATTCATCCTGCTGTTGACGGAAACAGAGACACTGCTACCTCATTCAACCTACTGGTCAACCTTCCTGACCGACGAATTTCTTTCGGTGAAGAGGGTATTACCGACGTCTACATGACGACAGGAAAGACCTCCCTCTACACAATGATGGGGATGATGAGTTCCTCCACTGTTCGCCAAATGTTTGGAGCCGGTTCTGAGATGGTTCCTCTTGAATTCCACTGCATTGAGCCTGGACTCGATGAGTGGATTAAGAACGCAAGCGATGAGGACAAATATGCCCGACTTTTCGAAGTTACTGCTTGTCTCGGATACATGCTTACCGATCCAAAGGTTGGCTCTCTCGGTGGTGCTGCAAAGCGACGTCGTCTCCTAATGTATCCTCACGACCAAGGAAACCTCTTGACCTGTGTAAATGCGAGTCAGGTTGCTGACCATGCATTGAAATCAAACTATGCTGCTACGGTCTTCACCAAGCTCGACCAAGCAGACTTCATGAACCGGGTTGCTCGACGATACAAGGCGTATGCCGACCTTGTTACCGCTAGTGATTTTGCAAAGGGAGCTCGATGGATTAGTCAGGCTATGATTGGTGGAGACAAGATCCTCGGTCCAAACGTTCACTCAATCTTGGCTGTTCGTGGATACGACATCCTGAATCTTGATGAGTACATGGAATCCTTCAACGACGTATCTGCAGCCCCAGAACGCCTTATTCGACGTGTTGTTCAATCCGTCGCAACGAATGCACTCAAGACTCTGTTCCCAATGGATATGCTTGGTGAAAGCAGCGGCACTCAGCCATTCTCGCACATTTTTGCACCTGCCGGAAACAGCGAGCAAGCGTTGGTCTACTATACAGACATCCGCTTCCTTGTCCCAACTTCCATCGATAAGTTGCGCATGATTACTGGCTCACGCGGTGCAGACCGAGGACGAATGAGGGAAGCCTACGGCCAAATGACTGGAGCTGACCCAATGACTGGTTTGTCAATCATCGACCTGTGTCTGCCATTCCTTGCTGATATGGGCGAAGAATCCTGGCAAACCGGAACCGGTTTGAATGAAGATGAAATCATTGTTGAAGTAACAATGGCCGTCAATCCAGCAATCGTCTGGAAGAACTTGTTGGAACCAACAACCAATGAAGTCTTTGATCTACCAAAGGGCAAAAAAGGAACCTCCGCAAACGTCTGGGGAGACATGTTCATGAGCAACGAGCCACTTCACGAGAAGATGGTGAAAGACGGTCAAGGACATTACCTCAACCTGCTCCGGTTGTGTTACCATTGGAGTCACGATAAGTCCAAGGAAATCCACGGACTTTGACTAAACTAGATTTGACAGCCAAATGACCAAGGTCATTGGTGAATAAGGTGTCGTCAAATAGATGACAACGGGTGACAAGAGGACAAGGAAAAGTGTCCACCAAACGCCATTGCTCCAATCTTTTACCTTTACTCCATCGAGAGGGCCAAATGGAAGCATGTTGAATATACCAAGAATTAAATTTGCCCCGATCCAGTAAAGGACCCCGTCATAAACCATTGATTGCCAGATCAGAGTTCCATCTTGCAAATAAGCGAGATTACTGTAATCCTGAGCGTTGGTTAACATAAACAAGAGAGCTCCTAATGGGATTCCTATCACAAACAAACCGAGATTGACCATTGGTCCTGCTATTGCAATGTGTCCGTTTTGTCGGCGCGTGACAAGACCTGCAACCATAACAGCTCCCGGAGCCATGAACAAGACACCCAAGAAGAGCGATATCAGAACACCGAATTGAAGGCCTTTTGGGTCTGCTCGAAACTCTGCCCAACAGCCATTCTTCTTTGCTATGATTTTGTGACCAATCTCATGAAGGACAAATGCGGGTCCAACTGCGATCAGCATAATTGGCATCGAGAGTAGTATTTGGAGAACCCAAGAGGAAAGTCCGCTTGAAAGTCCGCGCAACCCTTGTGCACTCAGAAAACCAAGAGCGAGGGTGAATGCTGCGGTCGCATAGAGAAGGTGTTTTTTTTCTTCATCGCTAAAGTGCCATATTCCACCTTTGTGTAAGGTAGGTTGTGTTTGCGACATGACACTAAAGAAGCTGTTAACTGGAGAGTTTGGTAATGGTCTTTGCCCTGCATGAACGCGGTGTATCTTTTGCCGCCCACCAGTGAATGGGCTTGGTTCAATAATGTCCGCACGTGGGTCTCGAACCATGATTCTCTCAAAACATGGTCTTCTTTGAATCCTCGCTCGCGATGTACGAGACTTCATGTGTTTGAACAACTACGATAGTATGAGCATCCATGTCTATGCCAAGGCGAGCAATGAAGGATATGGGGTTTCAGGCGTGTTGTCTATGGTGCGATGAACCGGATGAGTCTGGAAGTTCTCGCTGTCAGAAATGCATCGCCTCACATCGTCGTATTCGCGAAGAGATTGCAAAGGCCCCTGCTGAAGATCCTTTTTACCAATTTGCGAAAGAGTTGTTAGCTATGTCTGTAGCACCTCACCGACACGACAATGATCCTGTTCATGGGCCTTGGTTGGTGGAACAACAACGTCGGGCAGGTCAATACATTACAGAAAAACAAAATCAAACCGAACAAGATGTTTTAGAAATTTTTGAGAATCAAAAAAAGGTTGAAAAACAGAACATCATTCAAGATATTGCGAATAAAAACCGATGGAAAAACAAGCCTCCTGGGCCCGAAGCTGCCAGGAAAATAGGGTCGGATACTTGGGATGAGACCGATATTGACACAAATCAATACCACGCTGGTCGAACGATTCCGAGTAAAGACATCATGCCTGTGGATCGTTCTGATCGAGCTGGTGAAGACATTGAAATGGTGACCCGTGCAAACATTAAGGCAAAAAATGCTGATGTCGATGAAGACATCCTTGAGATTCTAGAAAATGAAGAGTTGCATCAAAGAAAGGCAAAGAAAAACGTTTGGCAATCGACTGTATCAGACGTCCTAGGTATGCTTGATGATGATAATTAGTTTGATATTATTTGAAAATGCTTTATTTTTTTTATTATTTGAATAATTATTCAATGAGCTTATATGTTACCCTCTGTGTTCCCTTACCTTTTGATTTCTTCCCGGTAAATTCTATCCCTTTTATTTCAGAAATATTTCGAACATGAGTCCCAGCGCACGGACAGAGATCCTGTTTATCACCGATAGTAATAACACGAAGGTCCGTGATGAAGGATGGTAAAAGGTCCATGTTCGTTCGTTCTTCGGACATAATTGAGTTGATTTCGGCGCGGGTCATTTGTGAGTCAGTGACATCTAGATTCTGTGTAATTTGGTGATTTACAGATTCCTGTAGATTTGCCAACATTTCTTCTGTGAACTGTATAGGTTTGAAGTCAATACGAGACTGATCTGTGTGTATCTGATTCCCAACTGTTCGTACTCCCCCAAACATTTCGTATGCTATACCGCTGACGAGATGTTGTGCTGTATGCATTCTCATATGTGCATAGCGCCGCTCGAAATCTATTTTTCCATGTACGGCATCCCCGACTTCAAGATCAAAAGTGTCGTCGACGGTGTGATGAATTGAATCTCTTCCACGGACTTCAACGACGTTCATCTCACCATTCGGACCCTGAAGTGTACCCAGGTCCCAGTTTTGACCGCCTCCTAATGGGTAGAATAATGTCTGATCGAGAATTACTTTGTTCTGGTCAATAGCCAAAACCTTCGCTGAGAATTCCTCTAAGTAGGCAGCTTCTATTGATTCAAGGTAGAGTTTTTTTGTTGTCAAGATATCACCTCATTCCATATTGCAGTACCCGTTTGAAAGCGTTCTGTGCAATCCCACAGAGCGTGATTTACAGGGAGCATGGTCGCTATAATTTCAATCACTTTTAGATTGTTTGATTCGTGAATTCCAGTATACCATGACTCCCACAAACCATCCTGTCGATTTATTTGATAAATCGCGTCTGAAAATTCAGAGCTTTGTGACTGTAGGTGTACGAATCCTGTTGCGTTCTCACGCTCTACAGAATATCTGTTTGTTGAATCTCCGATGTTGTGGGGAGACGCCCACGGTATCCAAGTGTCTTGTGTTGTATCAATTAGTACGTCAAAGGTTAGCTTTCCGTTGAGTTGTCCTGCGCCAACCAATTCAACGTTATAGCAGCCTTCAGAATTCTTGGATGTTGAAACTACTCGGGTTCGATGTGAAAATAAGGTTCCCTGCTTCGCTAGTTCAATACTCATGCCTTTCATGATCCATTCATGACGAAAAGCCGAATCCGTTCCTTCAAATTGTTGATCTGTTGAAAAAGCGAGAGGTATTGATTCTCGGTTGAAGAGAACACTTGGCCATACGTTTGGTAGGCCAAATTCAATGGAATGATCGACCACGTAAACTTCGTGAGAGTCTTGAATAGCAGAATGTGCACACCCAAAAGCGACCAGTCCCGCACCAACAATCAGTACTCTCAAACCCTCACCTTTGTTCAATCATCAGCGCATCAACAGGGCAGCTTGGAATACATAATTCACAATATGTGCATTGGGATTGTTCAACAATAGCAAGCAACCCATTCATTGATAGAGCAATGGTTGGGCAAATCGCAACACATGCACCACACCCATAGCACAAATCATCATCCACGAGGAAATGAGGATGAGCCAAGATCGTTCCAGTGGACACTGGCATATTTCATCTTGCATTAGATATTTGTTGTTAGCGGCAAAAAAGAGACCGCAGTGGAAATTAATTTCTACAGTACATGAGTTTTCGGAGACCACGTTCTCACACCCCTTCGTTTCCACTCGAGATAATTTTGAAATTGAATATGATCAACAAGGCAAATAAAAACGATAGAATCAACAAAGCACAATCGTATTTTGTCGCGTAGAGTGTATATTATTAATGGTAAATTCTCATCAAATTCTTCATCAAAACCATCTGTAAAGACTCCAGTAGAAATAGAGGGGTGCGACCCACAAGTTCATTGCTACCGGTAGAACCGTTAAGGTATGGTCGTGTACGCCCCGGGCCGAACCTCGAGTTACCCAAATTCCCCCCCCGATAGCGGATTGCGCTACCACTACCTTGGTGGCGGTAACGAGGTAGGAAACGTTGGAATCGTTCTCGAAGATCCTACGTCGAATCGTCTCTTATTGGATTACGGGATTGCTCCGACAAAACCACCACGCTATCCTAACGAAGCTCCTCACGTATCGAATGCAATTATCACTCACTCTCATATTGACCATCTTGGAATGGTTCCATGGCTTGCCTCAAATCATAATACAACACTCCACGCAACGGATCTTACTGCAGCAATTTCAGAAATGATGTGGTATGATTGCCACAAGGTATCATCAATTGAAGGATATCCACTACCATGGGACAAGCGTGATATCGATCTTGCGCTGTCTGCTTGGAAAACACATCCCTTCAATGAATCTTGGCGTCAAGACGATTGGAAACTGGAACTTCACAAAGCAGGACATATTCCTGGAGCTGCGATGCTACATGTCGAGACTCCAAACAAAAAAGTCCTTTTTTCCGGTGATTTTGACACAAGAGATTCTCAGTTAACAATAGGAGCAAAACCAGTAAAATCAGACGTTCTGTTTGTAGAGGGAACGTACGGAGGACGAGATCACCCTCCGAAGGAAGAAGAGAATGAACGATTTATTGAACGCGTGATTGAGGTTGTTAATCGTGGGGGAACTGCACTTGTGCCCGCATTTGCCAATGGGCGCACGCAAGACGTCGTCATGCTCCTTCACAAGTATCTACCAGAACTTAATGTGCATGTCGATGGTATGGGTAAGCGGGTCGCTCGATTGCAGATGGATCATCCAGAAACCCTACGAGACCCATCAGCACTTGAGTCCGCTTGGCGCTGGTGTCGACGGGTCTCAAGTAAATCGGACCGCAAGAAAGCTTTAGACGCAGATGTGATTGTTTCGACATCCGGTATGTTGGATGGTGGGCCCTCTGTATGGTACCTAAACCGACTCCGACACGACCGCAAGAATGCGATCTTACTCACAGGATATCAAGCCCGAAACACGGGCGGTCGCCGGTTACTCGAAGAAGCAAGAGTGCCTATATTCGGTAAACTCGCAAGCATTGAGCTCGATGTGGACCAATATTCATTTTCCACACATGCAGGACATCAAGAAATCGTTCAATTCGCTGAAGAATGCCAAGCAGAAGACGTCGTTATCTATCATTCAGATCCAAACATGGCACGCCCTCCTCTTGTCGATGCTCTTGAAGCGAACGGACACAGAGTCCATACTCCAGAAAATGGTATTCCGGGCATTTTGGATTGATTCAATCAGCCGAAGGGGTTGAATACATCAACCTAAAGCGATAGCCGATAGCATGGCAGCAAAAGCACCTGGTGGAAAGAAACGTCCCCGAAGGAAACGTAAGTTACGGTTATCTCTCCGTCAGAGCAAGATCAAAAAGGCTGACACCTACACAGATTCCTTGGGATGGTCCACTGAGGTTGGTCGAACGCTTGGAGAAACTCCGAAACCACAGGAACCTGAAACCATCAACATTCAATGTGATATGTGCGGGTCGATGTTGAAAATCCGCAAACCGACCAAGGCTAGATATACAGTTACATGCACATATCCAGAATGCGGTAATGTGATGACGTTCGATTGAAATGAACCGATTCTTCGTTGTAATTTTCTTAATGATTCTCCCTTCATTCCAAGGGTGTCTGCAAGCTGAGGGTGAACCCCAAACCCCAACGATACGGCTGGCAACGACAACCTCTCTTCAAGACTCTGGATTACTTACTGAATTGTTGCCAAAATATACAGAACGTACTGGAACACAAATCGATGTGATTGCAGTTGGTTCTGGAGCAGCAATGTCGCTTGCACAAAACAACGATGTCGATGTCCTCATTGTACACGATCCTATTCGAGAAATGGAATTTATCGCTGACGGGTTTGCAGAAAATCGGACGACATTCGCTTGGAATCGCTTCGTTTTACTTGGTCCAATCAACGTCTCTGGAAATCTATCGGAAACCCTTGATTATATCATTGAGGAGAATCAGTGTTTTGTCTCTCGTGGTGACGAATCAGGCACTCATCAGAAAGAACAAGAGCTCTGGAGAATGTTTTCAAATCAATCCGAAGCTGAATTCGTTGAGGATGAATTAGGATACCATCCTGTTTGGGATGGTTATCAATCGATCGGCCAAGGTATGGGTGCTGCGATTACAATTTCAAATGAATTGGAGTGTTGGACACTGTCTGACCGAGGTACAGCGTTGTACCGTCAAGACAACACAAATATGATCATCCATCAATTCAATGACACTGTACTGATTAATCCATATTCGATTTTACTTATGGACAATCAACACCGTGAATCAACAACTGCTTTACGCGATTTCCTAGTTTCATCATCGGAGGAAATTGAAAATTACACTGTCAAGAATGAAACGCTTTTCCATGGCGGTGCACCAGCAACCTAACCAATTCGTCGGCCTTCAAGGATTTGGTTTGAAACCTCGTTGTCTTCATGGATCAATCTTCCATTGTGGATGTAGAGTATACGATCAGCCAATCGCTCGGCTTGGAATGGGTTGTGAGTTGCAAAAACAACCCCTCCCCCTCGGTCCCTAAACACTTCAATTTGTTTCTCAATTCGTTCAACAGAAGAGCCATCAAGTTCGGACGTTACCTCATCAAGAAGCAAAATCTTCCGGTTCATTGACAATGCTCGAAGAAACGCGAGACGCTGTACCTCTCCACCCGATAATGAATCAGTCCGCTGACCACCCTTTTCTTCAAAACCACAAAGTGAAGCGTAATGGATGCCTGAATTTGGCAAATCATCATGCAATCTTGACGAGAGTTCGAGTTCGTTTGCAACTGTATCCATAACCAAGACAGGATTTTGAGAAACGTAAGCCAAATCTCGACTGTAATCTGTAGGCACATTCTCTAGGCCCGCCATAGCTCTCAACAATGTTGACTTCCCTGAGCCAGATTCCCCCATTAGTGCAACAATTTCACGATTAGAAACGTCTAATGAACACGAAGCAATAATTTTCGTACCATCCTTCTCGACGGTCAGATTTTCCCATACCGCATTGAATTCTTCGAATGTCTGATCGAGCGCTTCCTCCCCTCCAAGGGTTTGTTGCTCGAAGAAACGAATGTACTGAACAAATTGTAGGCCGAATGCAGTGGCGAGTGAAATGCATAACAGAACAAGACCCAATTGCAATGCAGCATCCAAATGTCCAACACTTGTTTCAAGCACCACACTCGTTGTCAGGACACGGGTCTTACCCGCGATGTTTCCCCCAACCATCATTACAGCGCCTACCTCTGCGATAGCTCGACCAAATCCAAGAAGCACTGCATTGGTTATGCCTCTTCTGGCGCAATACATCTCGAGGAATACGCGTTGTCTCTTTGTAGCATTCATGACACGAAACACATCACGTTTCTCCGAGGAAACGCGTTCAAGTGCTGTCCACGAGACGCCGAGAACAAGAGGGAAGATGAGGAAGGTTTGAGCGACGATCATGCCTTGAATTGTAAACAACCAGTTGAGTGAACCAAAAACTCCATTCTTACTCAATGCAATGTAGACTGCAACACCTACAACGACGGGAGGAAGTCCATACAGTGCCTGTATTGTTGCTCGTAAAAAGGGTTTAATTCTCCATCTGACATTTGCAAGAATCATTGCGAATCCAATGGCAAACGTTCCCGCTATAATGGTCGCAGAACCACTTGTTACAAGGGTCCTTACGACCACATCCCAAAGGTTAGTAGAATCAACCACACCATAGCGAAGTAAGACAAACCTTTGAGGTTGGCGAAGCAGGCCGTTGGTTAGAGAAGTGATGAAATGAAGGGAACACCGTACTTTTTACCATTAAGTCAGGCAGTTGATCTTACCTTGAAACACACAATTTCCTGTTCCACAGAAATTGTCGATATTGACGATGCACATCAGCGAATACTCGCAGAGGACCTCCATTCAAAAGTAAACGATCCCCCTTTTGACAACTCTGCGATGGATGGGTTTGCTGTTCGATTTGAAGACACGAAAACAGCCCCGTCAACCCTCGACATCATCGCCATCTCCCAGGCAGCTGCGGGTGATGAAACACTTTCGATAGAATCGGGCCAAGCGGTCCG
Organism: Candidatus Poseidoniaceae archaeon; assembly: GCA_022451765.1. Taxonomy (GTDB): domain Archaea; phylum Thermoplasmatota; class Poseidoniia; order Poseidoniales; family Poseidoniaceae; genus MGIIa-L2. The sequence goes on along the minus strand of JAKUNY010000006.1, from coordinate 8,018 downwards.
AATCATGACAGGAGCCCCAGTCCCGATAGGCGCAGATGCAATTATCCCGATTGAGGCATGTTCCATAGAAGGTGACAAGGTAACACTTCAACAACCCTCCAAACCCCATTTCATACGAAAATGCGGTGAAAACATCACAAAAAATGCAGTTGGACTCAAAAAAGGCACCTTCCTTACTCCACAGTCGATATCCATGTGTGCTACAATGGGGCACGCGACTGTACCTGTCGTTCAGAAATTAAGAATCGGAATAATCTCAACGGGCGATGAGCTCAAACCACCAGGGCAAACTCTCTCTTATGGCGAAATCTATGAATCAAACTCTTACGGTCTAGCGGGTCTTGTGAAAATGCTTGGTCATGTTCCTGTACGTTATGAAGCGGTTCATGATTCGATGGATGCATTACGGGATCAATTCGATATTGCCGCGAGCGAATGCGACTTGTTCTTGACATCAGGGGGTGTTTCGATGGGAGAGTGGGACTTCGTTCGAAGGCTTATGGAAACGGAAGGCGACATCGTTTTTTGGAGAGTTAAGATACGTCCAGGTTCACCACCACTGTTTGGACATTGGAAAGGAACGCCAATGTTCGGATTACCAGGCAATCCAGTGAGCAGTCACGTGGTGTTTCGTATGTTGGTTGTTCCGTATTTGAGAGGGTGTATTGGAAGCTCCTATCCAGTAGACCAAATTGTGCATGCACGGCTTCAAACAAACGTCCGATCAACAAAGGATTGTCTCACTTTACGCCGAGTAACACTCAAATCAACCATTGATGGGTTTGTTGCAAATCAACCCAAACACCAAGGTTCAGGAAACATCGATAGCCTCTCTTCTGCAGATGCTCTAACGCTTCTCCAACCAGGACAGTCGGGAGATGCTGGGGAACTTATCGAAGTCCTTCTCCTATGAGGGAATGTCATGAAAAGGAAGGTAGAACAAGAAACTCTCCTTCTTGATGTTCTGAAAATCATGCAACCACAAGCTAGTACAAACGTTCTCAGAAAAATGCTAACGAATCGAAGAATTACCGTTGAGGAGAAAATCATCCACCGGGCGAAGCATCTTGTTCTCGCTGGTGAGACAGTAGAGATCCGCCCCAAACCAAAGCTTTCGATTGAAGAAACAAGACAAACTAGTGCAGAAACACATTCCTTGGACATCATTTTTGAGGATGATGCTATCCTTGTTGTTGAAAAACCAGCAGGACTACTTTCTGTAGCCACAGATCGGCTTGAGGTCGATACGCTCCACAATCGATGTGTGGAATACTGCAGGGAATTGAAGAAGAAAGGTTGGTGCTTTATCGTTCATCGTTTAGATAAAGCAACATCGGGCCTCATGGTCTTTGCAAAAACAGAAGATGTGAAACGTGATTTACAGGAACAATTCGCAGAACGACTCGTACATCGCCATTACGTCGCCTTGGTCGAAGGTGTTGCAGAACCTGGACAAGCAATCCAACATCTCGTCGAAGACAAGAATTTACGGGTCTTTGTGTCAGATAAAAAGACCAAGACAAGCAAACACGCAATTACCACCTGGGACATCCTCGAGAAAGGCGATGAATCAACACTTCTCAGTGTGGTCATTGAAACCGGTCGCAGGCATCAAATCCGTGTGGCTATGGCGGAAAACGGAACCCCAGTAATGGGCGACACAATGCACGGTGCAACGACAAATCTTCATGGAAGGATTTGCGTGCATGCAGTTGCACTTGAATTCCTCCATCCACTTACAGATGACCCCATCCGTTTCGAGTCAAATTTCAACCCTGCTTGGAGGCACGGATTGAAGAACCCTTGACGACACGCTAAGTTCGTTCATATGGCAATAAATCAAGACTGGATATCTGTTCGCGGGGCGCGAACACACAATCTCCAGGATATAGATGTCAAATTACCACGAGGGCAATTCGTCGTAATTTCAGGTGTCTCGGGCTCGGGCAAATCGAGCCTAGCCTTTGACACATTGTATGCAGAAGGACAGCGTCGGTACGTTGAATCCTTGTCTTCTTATGCTCGACAATTCATTGGTCAGATGAAAAAAGCCGATTGTGATGGAATCGAAGGCCTCTCACCAGCAATTTCAATTGATCAGAAACAAGGATCCCACAACCCACGGTCAACTGTAGCCACCGTTACAGAAATACAAGATTATCTTCGTTTACTATGGGCGAGAATTGGAAAGCCTCATTGTCCAGAGTGCGGTAAAGAGGTTGCACGTAGAACAGTTCAGGAAATTGTTGACGATATTTTATGGAACTTTGAGCAACACACCATCGCAATATGGAGTCCAGTCGTGCGCGCAAGAAAAGGAACGCATGCTGAATTGTTCAAGCAATTCGTCGAGCAAGGATACATGAGCGGACGTGTAAATGGCCACGATGCAGATTTTGAAAACCCTCCAACATTGGACAAAAACTTCCGCCATGATATCGATGTACGAATCGACAGATTTCTTCTCTCCAAAGACCGTCGCCATCGGACAACTGAAGCGGTAGAAAACGCCCTGAAATTGGGCGGAGGCGCACTTGCTGTGACAAGCTTACGCATTCCCAAGAAAACACTCGATGCAGAAGGCATGACGCGCCCTGAACATCCTGAGGGCACGACCATCTCTTGGTCAGAGGACTTCGCTTGTCCAGAGCACGGAGCATTCATGCCTGAATTATCACCTCGCGTATTCTCATTCAACTCACCTCTTGGAGCCTGCCCAGAATGTCAAGGTCTTGGTATACAGCGACAGTTCAACGCTGTTGTACTCTTTGATGACACACTTACTGTCGCGAACGGCTGCGTCCTTCCGTGGCGTCAGTCAATGTCCCCTGGGTGGTACAAGAAACTGCTAAAACAAGTATGTAAGCACTATGGAATTTCTCCAAACGTTCCATTCGGACTTTTGGATGAAGATGCCAAAGACATCCTTCTCTACGGCTCTGGCTCAACGATAATCCATTTTCACTTCGAATCCGACAATGGTTCAGTTTACAAGATGAATCGCCCATGGGAGGGAATCATTGCCCGACTTGAGCGAACATATGCAGAAACCTCATCGGATCGTACCCGAAATAGACTTATTTCATGTATGACCGATCTTGACTGCCATGCCTGCAATGGCGAAAAATTGAATCCAGCAGCACGGTTTGTCACTGTTGGCGGAATCCGACTTCCAGAGGTAAGCAAGAGTTCAGTCCATGAAGCATATCAGTTAATTAAAGCCCTCCGCCCTGAAGCTGCTGGGCCTCCAGAACAATATGCTGACGTCCTAACTGCACTTGACGATCGGTCGTTGTTCATCGGAAGTGAGATTCTTAAAGAAATTGAAAACAGACTTGGCTTCCTCGATTCGGTCGGACTTGATTACTTAACCTTGGATCGAAAAGCCAACACACTTTCAGGCGGCGAGAGTCAACGAATCCGACTCGCTACACAAATCGGCTCACGTCTAACAGGTGTGATGTATGTTCTGGATGAACCATCGATAGGACTTCACCAAAGGGACAACGAACGCCTTCTTGAGACGTTGCGAGAACTGACGGATCTGGGAAATACACTCCTTGTTGTTGAACATGATGAGGACACGCTACGACAGCCAGATTGGATATGCGACCTTGGCCCGGGGGCTGGTCTCGAGGGTGGCATTGTCGTTGCGAATGGGCCGCCGAAGAAGGTCATGAAAGCAAAAGATTCAGTCACTGGAGCTTACCTTTCAGGGCGCCGCTCAATTGAATCCCCCACGGAACGCAAATCTCCAAACAAGAAATGGTTGGAAATAAAAAATGCTCAGCACAACAACCTGAGCAACATCGACGTAAAAATCCCGCTTGGTTGCTTTACAACCATTACGGGTGTATCAGGATCAGGGAAATCATCACTCATTTCGGGCATATTGTCACCTGCGCTGCAACGACATCTGCACAATTCTGAAAAACTTCCCGGAAAGCACTCCACAATTGACGGACTTCAACACGTCGATAAAGCCATCATTATCGACCAATCACCAATCGGGCGAACGCCGCGTTCCAACCCTGCTACCTACACCAAAGTATTCGATGAAATCCGCAAATTATTTGCAAATACAACGCTTTCCAAAGAGCGTGGATACACGCCAGGAACGTTTAGTTTCAATGTAAAAGGCGGCCGTTGTGAAGCCTGTTCAGGTGCGGGATCCATTAAACTCGAAATGAACTTCTTACCCGATGTCTGGATAGAGTGCGATGTTTGCAATGGAAAACGATACACTCGTGAATGCCTTGAAGTGACATGGAAAGGGAAAACAATTCACGACGTCCTCCAAATGCCAGTTAGTGAGGCTGTTGTGTTCTTCAAAAACCACAAGAAAATTCACCGCACACTTGAGACACTCAATGCTGTTGGTTTAGGATACATCCGTCTTGGACAACCAGCAACAACCCTGTCCGGAGGAGAAGCGCAGCGAGTCAAACTTGCTAGTGAACTGCGCCGACCTCCACACAAACATACTGTCTACATTCTTGATGAGCCTACAACAGGACTGTCCTTCAGTGATGTTCAATTGTTAATCGACGTACTTCTTGAACTGCGTTTGAAAGGCCATTCTGTAGTGGTCATTGAACATCATCTTGATGTAGTCAAATGCAGCGATTACGTCATTGATTTAGGGCCCGAAGGAGGCGATCGTGGGGGACAAATCGTTGCCGAAGGGACGCCTGAAGAAGTCGCAGAAGTGACTGGAAGTTACACTGGACGGTTCCTAAAATCCATGTTGAACTCCGAGTAAACCTCTCCGTAGTGTTCAAAGAGCGTATGTGACGAACTGTGTTCGGGTCGGAACCAATGACAGTCCAAGACGTCCGAGTTGAGGTCACGCCATTGCAAACGGATGGCATGCGCGATGTGCTTGGGGACGTGGTTCAGAGGCAACTCTTTGCAGATCACGGTATTGACGTCGGTAAGGTCCGAAGCATCCGAGGATATCTAATCCGAAGCAAATACACCGCATCTGAAATCGAACCGAGAGTACAGGACATATTTTCTGATCCAATCATTGAGTTCGGCGCAACCAATACATCCATCCTCGAGGATAAAAATTTCTTCCCAGACTCTCCTTCTCTAACCGTCACTGTCGGGTTTAAGCCAGGGGTGACAGACAACCCAGGTGCAGCGGCAAACGACGGATTCAAAGTACTCTTTCCCGAGGGAGAGTCATCAATATCCACTTACGTTTCGTACGCTTTCCTTCAGTTACCTTCAGATGTAGATCATGTTTGGTTAGCATCAACGCTCTTCAACGGACTGATTCAAACATCGATACGTACAACCAAGGAAGAGCTTGACTCAGGACTTGCAACATATTTGTCATATCCAGAACGACCAACCATTGAACGTCAGGCACCCGCAATTATCAATCTTGAGCTAAGCGATGAAGAATTAATCCAACTATCGAATGACGGCCTTTTAGCATTGAATCTCAACGAAATGCAAACCATTCGCAACCATTACCGAAATGAAAATACGAGAGATATTCGAACCTCTGTAGGAATCTCTCCCGATGCTCCAACGGATGTAGAGCTAGAATGCTTGGCTCAAACATGGAGCGAACATTGCAAACACAAGATTTTTGCAAGCAAAATACACCATATCGATACAGAAACCAATGAAGATACCGTCATTGACTCAATTTTCAAAACACACATCATGAAACCAACGCACGATATGGCGAAAGAAGTCGATTGGCTACTCTCCGTTTTCCACGACAACTCTGGTGTCATTGCTTGGAACGATGATTGGTCAATTTGCATGAAGGCAGAGACGCATAATTCACAATCTGCCCTCGATCCATATGGCGGTGCGATGACTGGAATTGTTGGTGTAAACCGCGATATTCTAGGAACGGGCCTCGGTGCACGACCAATCGCAAACACCGATGTCGTCTGTTTTGGACCACCGGATTGGGAGGGCGATTTACCATCAACACTTTTCCACCCATCCCGGGTTCTTCGAGGAGTTCATGCCGGTGTCCGAGTAGGTGGAAATGAATCGGGTATTCCAACAATCAATGGATCAATTGTGTTCGATGAGAGGTACATTGGAAAGCCACTTGTTTACTGTGGTACGGTTGGCTTGATGCCGCGACGACTTGCAGACGGACGCGAATCTCATGAGAAGACTCCAACCCCCGGCGATCTTGTTTACATGGTTGGTGGACGAGTGGGATCGGATGGTATCCATGGCGCAACGTTCTCATCACTGGAGTTAACCGACGAGTCTCCATCAAGTGCCGTTCAAATTGGTGATCCCATTACCCAGAAGAAAATGATGGATATGTTACTGGAAGCACGCGATTCATGTCTGATTACATGCACAACAGATAACGGCGCAGGAGGGCTATCTTCATCGATTGGTGAGATGGCAGAGTACACCAACGGGTGCGAAATTGATCTTGGAAAGGTTCCACTGAAACAAGAAGGTCTCTCATCGTGGGAGATTCTTGTATCAGAATCTCAAGAGCGGATGACCGTAGCAGTTGCACCAAAGGATAAGAGCGCATTTGAAGCCCTTGCTGAACTTCATGAAGTTGAAGCAACACAGGTTGCCACCTTCACGAACACCGGCTATTTCCACGTGAAGCATGGAGATGAGACGGTTGCATATCTTCCTATTGAATTCCTTCACGATGGGGTCCCGCAACTTGAATTAGAATCCGAGTGGGTACCTCCTCAACATGTCACGTTTGTACCACCATCCGATCTTGATCATAATGTACTCCTCAACGAGATTCTCGCCCGACCGAACATCGCTTCCAAGGAGACGTGGGTCCGTCAATACGACCACGAAGTTATCGCCCAACCCGTTGTGAAACCATTTGTCGGAGTTGAGCGGGATGGCCCTGGTGACGCTGGACTCATTGCACCGATTCACGGAAACCCCCAAGGTCTTGTGGTTTCCTGTGGAATCGCTCCTCGTTATTCTGATATTGATGCAGGTGCGATGGTTGCTGCTTCGATTGATGAAGCGGTACGGAACGCTGTCTGTGTTGGAGTTGATATCGATAAGATGGCAGGCTTGGATAACTTCTGCTGGCCGGATCCAATTGAATCGGAAAAGACACCGGATGGGAAGTTCAAACTTGCTCAACTTGTTCGTGCAAATCGTGAATTAGAACGGGTTTGTCGGGCTTATCGTCTTCCTTGCGTTTCTGGCAAGGACTCAATGAAGAACGATTACGGTGTATGGCCAAATAAAATATCAATTCCTCCAACCATGCTTTTTTCGCTTTTTGGAAATCAACCAGATGTTCGTAAAACCGCTACATCCAACTTCAAGCGCCATGGTGAAAGGATCTACCTTGTTGGAACAACCTATGAGGAATTAGGTGCCTCGGAGGTTGCCTTTCATCTCAGAGAACGTGGAGATGCTACGGGAATAGGTGGTCAAGTTCCACGCCTGGAGGATCCAGTGCGTCAACTCGAAGTCTACCGTAAGTTATCCTCTTCCATTCAGAACGGATTGATTCGAACAGCACATGACTGCAGTGAAGGTGGATTGGCAGTCGCTCTGGCTGAAATGTGTATAGGTGGTCGCTGTGGAGCGATTATCGATATAGATGGAATTGGAAGTTGCGACGTCTTCAGCAGACTATGGAGTGAATCATTGGGGCGAATTATTGTGTCCGTTGAAGCTGAGCACGAGCTCGCCTTTGTTGAAATGATGGAAGGAGCAGATATCCACCTTATTGGAATGGTTACAGAATCCCCAAATCTTATTGTTGAAGATGGATACGACACCGTCTTGAATTCAGATGTCGATGATTTGACGCATTCTTGGAAGGGTTCACTGGACATGACGGGGGTGGTTGAATGAGCCAAGATGTCAAGGTCTGCGTCCTCTTCGGATTCGGAATAAACTGCGATCGGGAAACGGCGGCAGTGTTCGAGATGGTAGGGGGGTCACCTGAACGATTGCACGTGAACCGACTCGTTCAAGGAGAGCGTGAACTGTCGGAATTCGACATTCTTGCTGTACCCGGGGGCTTT
>JAKUNY010000059.1 GCA_022451765.1 Candidatus Poseidoniaceae archaeon | reverse complement strand
GACCTTGCGCTGCCCAAACTCCGTCAACCGGTGGGTTGGCTGAAATCATGCTTTGGTTGAAACCTGTTCCGATACGGCTACCGATGGAAAAACCGTGAAGGATCGGTGTTGAAAGTTGATCAGGTCCCGAATCAAAATTAAATTTTAAATCGATCGTTGAGTAGGTAGAGGAATTGATGTCCCACAATTCATGAATTGGTCCGATTAGACCCGACATTGTGTTTCCGTTCTTGTCTGTGACAATCTGACCCGTAAGCGAATCCAACACATCGATTGACAACACTGCGGTTGTGGTGGTTTCAGCTTCGACGGTCAAAAGACCATAGCCATTCGGGTGGTTTTCACCACCACCGACGTTCGGTAATATGCTCCGAACGCCCATCCATCCCGATTGAGGAAGCGTGCTTCCAAAACGGAAGTTATCGATGTACCAGCCCGGCATCGATGTTGCATTGTAGATGTTGTAACCGCCTCCAGGAGTAACATCGTTGTATTCCAGTACAAAGCGGAGTTCGATGTAGTTCCCGCCGTAATCAGAGAGATCGATTTTGACGTTCGACCATCCGTCCTGATTGAAGGCTGAAATCGAGGTTCCTGCGAGGGCGTAATCGTTGAATGCAACACCGCCGCAACGTCCATCAATTTTGCTTTGAGCACCTTGACTACCCACCTGATAGTATCCAGATCCGAAGGATATACCCGATGAGTTTTGGATGTCGATGTCGATATGTTCCCAGGGTGAGACCGCTGGGTCGAAGAACGCAGTTGGAGAGTATCGCATCTCAACGTAAGCGCAATCTGCGTATCGATACAATGGGTTTGCTCCGGATGTTGCTAGTGTCATCAATTGGTGGAAGGAATCGAAGTACACGGACGGGTCTTTCACCGCCGAACTAGAGGTGAGGTCGAGTGTTGGTGAAAGCAGCATTTCTTTGAATGCAGCACCATTGTTGTCGTCGGTGTAATCATTGTCATAAAGCCCTGTACCCCAGCAATCGCTGCCAGAAGCGCAGTTCGCTGGCACCACCACACCGCCAAACAGAGAGCCATGCTCCCATGGAACACCAGACTGCAGAGCTGGTGTTGTACCATCCATGAATCCAGCCATGTCACCTTCGAAATCAGTAAGGATTCCTTCCGCCTTGAGCGAAACAGGAGTGGAAGTCGAACCATCCTCAAATTGGAATTCTTCAACCGCAGAGAAAGAGGTTTTTTGACCGTTGAAATTTGGATTCCATACTCTCGGCATGGTTTCGATGTCGATTCGTGTATGCGCACCATGAATCGCCGGGTCTGAACTGACCGCCATACTCGCACCGGTAATCGACTCGCCTACAGGCAAATCGATTGAACCATCAACGTTGTTTGAGTATGTTGAAGCGTCGTTGAGAAGAACATCAACTTCGTCTGATCCTGAACTGAAATTGTCGATGCTTGCACCACTTGCAAGCGGGGTCAGAATCATCAACATTACGAGGAAAAGCGCAATTTTTGTTCGTTGGTTTTCATTTGGCATGGTGTCACCTAACATATCCGTATCAACACTTGACTAAAACTTCGTCGCTCCTGCGTCCATCTCGGCTCATGCTCAAAACAGGATAAATCAACGACCATTCTCTATTCTAACGCTAAGGGTTCATATCATATGGAGGCGTGCGAGAGACATGAAACCGTTCTCGACAGAACCAGTCACCTTAATTGAGGAAGTATTTCCCCAGGATACAAATTCTTACGACACATTGTTTGGAGGTCGGTTGCTTTCGGTCATGGACAAAGCTGCAGGTATTGCATGCTCCAAGTTTGCTCACCGTGAGTTTGTCACCATTTCCATCGATACGCTTACGTTCAAAGCCCCAGCCCGACAAGGAGACTTAATCGAGGTAACCGGCAGAGTTGTTTTCACAAGCACACACACCGCTGGCGTGAAGGTAACCGCTTGTGCAATGACGAAATCAGATTGGGAAACACGCGTCATCTGTGAGGGATATTTCTTCATGGTAGCCATCGATTCCATGATGCGGCCAATTCCAATCCCACAATTGGATCCAGTCACTGAGGATGAACAAAAGGAATGGGCGATTGCTCTAGACATTCGTAACAACATGTTGTCAAAACGGAAATCCAAACAAGAGGATTGATGTGAGAAGGTTTGGTGGGGGATGTATGCCCGTCCTAAACATCGCAATGGTTGGAAGCGATGAGCTTGCGAGAGAACTTGCCAAGCCAACCGATCAGCGTGACGTACATACCTACGTTCACAAGGAGAACGTCGATGGTCAAGCACGTATTCTCTCGTTAATTCGTCCCGCAAAATACCCTGAACGTCTACGGCCGCTGCTAAATGCCCTTTCTGCAGCTCGAGCGGGTTTGATCGAAGTCACTGCGATCGATGCAACGCTCGGTGAAGCCTTGGTTGCATTTTCGAGTGCTGGAATTGAACACGGTGTTGCTGTCATTGCACCTCCTCAGGGTGAATGGATTGACGAGGATATGGTTCGTACGTTGTTTAAACAAGCTGGCCTCACGGGATGGACATTTGAACAATCAGATGGAATTGAACTCCGGAATGCATTTTTCTTGATCATGGACAACGTCGCTGAATTGTTGGCATCGATTGAAAAACAACCGCTTGTGGTTCCTATCGACCAGCATTTCAACGTCAAAGGCATCGGATTGGTTGCCATTGGCTATGTGCAATCAGGTGTTGTCTCTGTCCATGATGAAGTAACCATGTTGCCAAATGGAGGCACAGGCTCAGTGAAGTCCCTGCAGGTCATGGACGATGATGTTCAGCGCGCTGGAGCAGGTGACAGGGTCGGTATTGCTCTTCGAAATGCCAAAGAGGAGAGTCTGTCTGGTACGTGCTTGATCGTTCACCCCGAAGTTGAAGATAAAAAAACAAACACATTCCGCCCGCTTGCCCTCGAAGCACACATTGTCTCATCAATGACACTGACCGTTTCACCCTTTCAAAAAAAGCAACTTGAGGTAGGCGATGTCGTTCACGCATCAATCGATTTACAGTTCAATGTTGGTCGTGTTGAATCCGTTCAGGAGGGTGACTTTTCAGTTCGATGGGAAACTCCACTCTTGCAACGCATCGATGATGCCCCTCCCGTTCTCATCGCTCAGCTTGATTCAAAACCGAGAATCATGGGAAGTGCACTCCTTCGCAAAATCGAATGATGTGGCGCAGTTTGAGTGAACTCGGAACGATTGTCTGAGGCGTCTCCAAAGGGGATGCATTGATAATGGGTGACTCAATCTGTAAGCCGGGATGCAGACAAGAGGGCGCAACGAACGCCTTGCGGAGTCTGGGGAGAGAATGGTTCTCCACGGCCTGCGCGTGGCTGGCGAAAGCGGTCGAGCGAGAGCCAGTCTCGGAGAGAACAGACTTTCAATTGAATTCAAAAATGGAAATTGCATCGATATTCGGTACGATAGAATTGTTCGAATGCAGCACCATAATACCACACTCATTCCAAGCTGGGTTGGTTTCATTGGCCTCTGTTTTCTTTACGCAGCTTGGCGAGTAATTACACCACCGAATTTACGCCTGTTGGGCCTTGGGATTGGAATCTCAATGATCTCGGGTTGGGTCCTTACCAAACGCCCAACACTCACCTTAGACACAGAACTTGGCGATTGCCACGTTCTGCATGCGATTGATTCACGTCTACTAAAATTATCAACGATGATTCAACGTATGAACGATGGTTTGACACTCGAAGAAGCTCGAATTGGTGTCGATCTACTAAATGAGGACGCGGAATTTCCTCGTCACGCAGCGCACGTTGCTGCTCAAGCCATTCCTGCTCCCGTTCAGGATCTAGCACCGGCGAGAAGCCTGACAAATTTTCTCGGAGAGAAAGCGCTCGAAAATGAGGAATTTGAAATTGATGAGGTTCTGCCAAGGTGGGCAAAAGACACGATGAATCAAGAGCATGTCCTGGTTGATGAATCTGAGCCTCAACAACACGGAATCATCGCGCGGGGAATTGCAAACGCTGGGACTCGTAGGGGCCATGTAAGTCCATTGGACATGCATCAATACCCGGGCCCGGGTCAGCTGCCAGCCACGCACTTCTCGGGTGACACACCCCTCCCAGTCCCTATGCATCAACCGACCATGAGTTCATCTCAAATGATTCAAGAAGCGCGTGGAGTCGTCAGAGAACCCAGATTGCTTTCACTGACGCCCACTCCTACGAGGCTTCTCCCAAGTTTCGTCGGCCCTGATGGAGCCCACATCCCTTCATCTCCAGATGCCTTTTCCTCCCCAGACCTGCCATTGTTCAATCCAGAGTTGGTAGATGAACCAGAAGCTCTTTCTCTTGTTGAACAAGGATTGATTCAACGTAGCGGGGCCAGCGCTGAACCATCGGATTTTGTTACGACAATCCGTCGAAATTCGAGAGGGGAAAGGAAGCGGCTACAACCTAGAACCTCTCCGAGACGTAGGATTGCAAGCAGTCGTCGGCAATCCGATGAGGAACCCCTGCGTCGATTTTCCTCATTGCGGAACAAGGTCCGTGGCTTAATTGAGGGATTAAGTGAGCAAGGAATTGATGATGAGCTCATCGAAATAATGGGTGAACACATCGCTGAGGAGGACAACCATGTTCCATCATCGTTCAGTTCTCTTACGGAATCACAGGAAAACCCACCGGTGCAAACCAGTCAACTTGGACTACGACGACTCAGTTGACATCCCTGAGATTGAACAATAATCGAACAATCGACTTTCATAGGATTCTTCTGACATCGATTCGAGTCCCACGATGCCAAAGCCCTCGAGTGTAAAACTCGCAGAAACGGTTGCGTGAATCAGTGCATTGCGGAGTTCATCCATCTCAATAACACCTTCTCCAGCAGCGAGGCAGGCTGCCAGGGTACCAGCAAACGTATCACCACAGCCGGTTGGATCAAAAACAGAACTTGTTGGGTATGCGGGCAAGGAAATCAACTTATTTCCGTGCAATGCAAGAACACCGTGTTCACCTTTCTTGACAATGAGCGTTGGAATGGATGCCATTGACTGTACATCCTTCGCTGCCTGCACGAGGTTATCTGTACCGGCAAGCATGATTGCCTCTCCATCATTGATGACAACGATGTCCACGCGTTTCATTGCTTGAATTAATTCATCGTGAGCGATGTTAATCCATAGATTCATGGAATCAAGAATTGATGCACGTGCGGGAGTGGATTGATCAAGAACGGAAAGTTGAATCGAAGGGTGGAGATTTGCGCAAAATATGATTGTCGGAGTAGTCCCGTGGTCGGGTACTTTTGGCTCAAACGTCTCAAACACGTTCAGGTGTGTTTCATGCGTTTCGGCTTGGGCCATGTTCCCATGATAGGATCCTACCCAGTGGAAGGTCGATCCTTCAACGACCTCAAGGCCTGTTGTATCCAGTCCTGCGTTGGAGAAGGTGGCAAAATCCTGGTGTCTGAAATCAGTGCCGACTACACCGACAAGACCAATTTTTTCTAGATTCAATCGCCGCTGATGAAAAGATGCTGCTAGGCCAGCATATGTTGCAGAACCGCCCAGCGTATTGTGAGCCGATCCTTGAGGCGATGTGATGCTATCGTAAGCAATACTTCCAACGATGAGGACGTCCATATCGTCACTCTCACCAATCACCCGAGGAGTTCTTGATGCATGTCGATGTACTGAATTGTAATATCACCGTTCATGAAATCTTCCTCATCCATTATCCTCCGGTGGAGTGGAATCAAGTGTTCAACACCCGTGATGACAGTTTCATCCAACGCTGTACGCATGCGTCTGATAGCATCCTCACGGTTGTGGCCCCAAACAAGGAGTTTCGCTAGGAGCGAGTCGAAACATCCCGGCATTTCGTATCCAGGGTGGGCATGAGTGTCCACTCGTACCCCAAATCCTGATGGGAAATGGCACTCCCAAAGACGCCCTGGGCTTGGAATAAACTCAGCAGGATCCTCTGCATTAAGTCGGCATTGAATGCTGTGACCCCGCCAAGTAATCTCCTCCTGTTTGAGAGGTAGGGCTTCCCCTTGAGCGACACGTACCCCCAATTCAACCAAGTTATGACCCGTAATGAGTTCCGTCACTGTATGCTCGACTTGAACGCGAGGATTGACTTCGAGGAAGTAGAAATCTCCGTTTGCATCTCGTAAGAATTCGAAGGTTGCAAGCCCTTTGTATCCAACGGATTCCGCTCCTTTGCAAACCAGCGTTCCAATTTCATGGCGCTTTTCCGGCGTAAGCCAAGGCCCTTCCTCAACAAGTTTCTGATGTCGACGTTGGATGGAACAGAATCGCTCACCAAAATGAATTGCATTTGTTCCATCTGCAAGGACTTGGAATTCAACGTGTTGAGCACCTTGAATGTACTTCTCGACGAAGACACGAGCGTCCCCAAAAGCAGATTTCGCACGTGACTGACAAAGCTTCAGTGCGCTCTCAAATTCGTTTTCCTGTTCAACGATTTGCATACCAATTCCGCCGCCTCCGGCCGCTGCTTTGATGATGACAGGGTAACCAATCTCGTCTGCGAGGGCAGATGCAACCGATGCTTCAGAAATTGGTTCTGATGAGCCTTTTGCGGTCGGTAACCCAGCAGCCTCCATTGCTGCTCGAGCCTCGATTTTGTCTCCAAGCAGTGTGATGACATCAGCACTGGGACCAATAAAGGTGATTCCTTCTTCTTCAAGTCGTTGAACAAACCCGGCGTTTTCTGCAAGGAATCCATACCCAGGGTGAACTGCATCACAGCCCATGTCTTTCGCAGCTTGGACAACTGCTTCGATGTCTAGATACGCATCCAGTGGGTTGATGACGTCTCTGAAGGTTGCGTCATCTGCAAGTTGAACCGGCAGCGATAATCTGTCTTCTTTCCCGTAAATGATTGCTGCTTCGATTCCCATGTCTCGTAAGGTACGCATGATACGAAGCGCAATTTCGCCGCGATTCGCAATCAGGACTTTCTTGAAACCCATACCCTTTCGCACAGCAAGGCACTCTATGAGGAAAGCGGTTGGCAGGATTGACAATAATCAAGGCGCCTTCCGCTCAATCTCGTGTGTGAAATAAGCCTTTGACATTGATGACAATTTAATCCATCTCGTGTGAAAACGTAATGTCGAGCCTGTCCACGAGACATCCCTTGTTCTCGTAAGAGATCATACAAATCCTTGTCAACGGTTACACCCCTCTGAACATAGGCTAACCTTGTCGTCGATATTGCCGATTCTGCAAATTGTAATTGTTCTTCTGACGTTAGAGAATTGAGTTTTCGAGTTGGGTTAAGGCCGGCATGGAACAATATCTCACTTCGAAGGTAATTGCCGACACCTGCCAAAAAGGACTGATCGAGGAGGAGGTGACACAATTGCCGACCTCCGAATTTTTTGTTTTTCACTTGTTCCAGCACGGCCGACAGTTCAACATCTTCGTCAGCAACATCTGGGCCTAAGCGAGCAATGTATGGATGCTGTTCGATTTCCCATGGTTCGAGAAGTTCAATGTCTGTAGCAGACCATAAGCATGCAATGTGGGTCTCCGTTTGCAGTTTGATTCTCAACGAACGATTTGTTTTCCTTTCTTTGCTCGAAACCTTACGAACAGTCCAGCGACCGTAGAGTTGGTTATGGCTGTAGAGAACATCGTCGCCAATGTGGATTAGCATGGCCTTTGAACGTGCTTTCACTCGTATGACTTCCTTGCCCAGAAATCGATGCTCTTGACCTCGAATCGTGGCATACGGACATTCAACGTGCGTGATGATTTGTCCTTCAATTGCATTTCGGATGTTGTTCGCAGCCCGGTGGATTTCAGGGCCTTCTGGCATATCCAATCCCCCCAGGTACAGGTGTTTAAACAGGTGTTTGAGTTTGCACAATCATGCGCAAGCGATGGACCGAAGAACGTCGTTTGCAACGTGAGCAGGCCGATTGGATTGTTGGTTTCTTGAGAGAGAACGGTCCGACAACCACGAGAGAAATCATCGACGCAATGAAAAGACAAGAGATACCGGTGCAAGCCCACATTATCTCAAGGGCCCTTCGGAAATCTCCTTTCGTAGTTTGCGTTGAAAAGATCGAAATTGACGGACAACAGCAATCGGTTTGGGCCTTCCACGTTGATGAAGAATAATCAGTAAACGTCACGCAAGTAACGCTTTTGTTCCTTCATCATGGTTTTCTCAATAAAGTGGGTAGCATCTGCTTCTGACATTCCACCGTGTTCCATTGCGATTTCAATCAAAGCTCGATGGACGTCCTTTGCCATGTATTGCTTATCACCGCAGATGTAAAAATAGGCACCGTTTTCAAACCATTCCCATACTTCTGCACCGTGTTCTT
>JAKUNY010000058.1 GCA_022451765.1 Candidatus Poseidoniaceae archaeon | reverse complement strand
CTCCTGACTCATTGTTGTTACGTGCATACAAACTTCCAAGATTGTACCATCCAGATGCCACCGTTTCATCGAGTCTTGTAGCATGTTCGAGTGCGGCTATGGCATGTTCATCAAGTTCCATTCGTGCCATTGCACCACCAGCGATTCTCCAAGCACCAGCATGCTGTGCTCCGATTGTTTTCAGATGCGGCTTCAACACAGCGAGCGCCTTCTTTGCCTCGCCTTGGCGAATGAGTGCGGTTGCTTCATCGGTTAAACGGTCGAGGTCTACCTCATCAACAGATGATCGTTCTTCAATTTCAATTTCAATCGATTCCTCTATTTTCTCTTCGACGATTTGTGTCGCAGCGACAATGCTGGCAGCACTTTTCAATTCCTCTTTGTCAAGGTGTCCATCCCCGTCCATATCATGGTGAGCAGCTTCCGCTAGAATCGCTTCCGAATCTTCAACACCAGTCTCTTCCATGACAACGTTGAGTGTTGATTCCTGATGAGTTGCTTTGGTTATGGTTGATTCAATAGCATCGGGCACTTCATCGACCGGTGCATGCATTGTGCGATTCAAGACATCGGTTAGACTTGGGTGTCCTGGGAAAAATTCCAACCCTCTACGTGCCATCGCAGCAGCACCAGCATCGTCGCCTATTCTGTCGAGGAGGATTGCAAGATTTGCGGTCGCAGGTGCGTGGTCTGGGTTGAGATCGAGACAGATCTGAAAGGCTTGGCGTGCCCCACGAGCATCCTGTTGGGCTTCAAGAAGGACACCACGATTAAACCACGCCATATCACTTGAGGGATCCAGTGCTATCGCTTTGTTGAATGCAACGAGAGCCTCTTGAGGGGAGCTTGATCGTGATTTGTATTCACCTTCTTGAATCAGAGCCTGAACCTGTTCTTCGATACTTGACTCATCAACTGCAGATACTTGTGAGGTAACTGTTTCTACGCTTACTTCATCTTCTTCAACAGGATTTGGTTCGGGTTCAGTCGCAACTTCCTGCTCTTCAGGTTCGATCATCGATCCCAGTCCTGCTGACCTCAACGCATCCGCCATGTCGTTCATCAATGCATTTGACATGTCTTCGTCCTCTGCACGCATACGCTTGTCCCGTTCTTTGGCAAGACTGTTATGGTATAAGCATAGTTGCTTCTCGGTTAGGTGATAACAATGGATTCATCTATCCCTTGTTCGTAGCAGAAACATGGCGGATACTCCACTGAAAGTAATGGGCCTTTCCGGGTCTATTGGACGGCAATCAAAAAATGGTATGTTGGTTGACCTTGCTCTCAGAAAGGCACAAGAAAACGGCGCAGAGGTTCACTTTTGGGACCTTGAGGAAAAACCTCTGCCTCTTGTGGGTGAAAAAGGCTGCTGGTCCAATCCGATTGTGAAAGAATTCCAAGAGATGGCTTCTTCGTGCGATGCATTCTTGGTTTCATCCCCTGAGTATCACGGCACAATGTCTGGTGTCATGAAGAACACATTTGATTGGGTCTACGACCAACATGTCGGTGGAAAAGTGTTCGGACTCATGTCCACGCTCGGTGGTATATCAAATTCGAATACACTCAATCACATGCGGATTATGCTTCGCTGGCTTCATGCAAACCCTGTTTCCCAACAACTCGCTGTCGGCCATGTAAAGGAGGCTTTTGATGATGATGGTAACCTTGCGGATGACGGCATGACTGCCCGTTTGGATTCGCTCGTTGAGTCTGTTCTCAAAACTGCCACAATGTATCGCAACATGTGATGTCATGAACGCAAATCGCCCCTCATTTGAAGATGCTTTTGGCGGCACCTACCTTTTGGTCGAACCAGGTGAATTCCACATTGGTGATCAGGTTGGTTCTGGTCATCCGAACGAATCTCCTGTGATCTTGGTCAACATTACAGAACCCTTCTTTCTGGGGGTCCGTCCGGTTACACAAATGCACTGGAGCAGTATAATGGGTGACAATCCATCAAAATTCCAAGATGGTTGGAGTGCAGGACTTCGACCAGTTGAAACAATCTCCATGAACGATGTTGATGTGTTTTTGAAACGCTTGAATGCAAATGGGAGCGAATACATTGGCCTCAAGGGTATGTGGCGGTTACCAACAGAAGCCGAATGGGAGTACGTCGCAAAAGCAGGAACGACGACCAGATGGTCTTTTGGGAACAAGGATTCTGAATTGGACGCACACGGATGGCACGGAGGAAACAGTGGTGCTACAACGAGAGAAGTCGGGTCGAAAAAGGCAAACCCTTGGGGCTATTTTGACATGCATGGTTTGATTTACGAAATGACCTGCACCAAATGGACAGCATCGCACAAGAATCATACTGGGATGCAAACATACCCATCAGACGAGCCTAATGAATTCCTCGTGGCAAAAGGTGGTTCTTGGTTTACAGAATCCGATTCCACTCGATCCTCATCAAGGCGAAGATTGCGAATGGATGATCGAAAGGATGGCATCGGACTCCGACTTGTCTGGGAGCCTGTTGAACCTGTGGATTAATCGCCGTCACGCGGTTCAATATCAGCATCAATTGCGATTTGTTCGACAAGATTTTGTCCGACTGGAACCTTTCCAGGCATCGTGCTCCAATCGACCTGCTCCGGTTTGTCGACGTATCGCATGACATTCAGACCTATGAACACCTGAATTCCTGCTTGTGTTCGATGCACGACTGGAGAGACCTCTTCATGGAATGTTGAATTCATTAGCATGCAAATCTCAGAAAATGTTCTTTTTCCATTGCATAATTCCCACAACACACTGTTTTTGTCGAGCAGCGGTCGACGTAATTCGTGCGGAGCCCTCATCAACCGAGCAAATATCCGCTCGATCCGCCCAAATTTTTTTTCAAAACGTAGAACAATTGTTTTCCCTGTCGCCCCTTCGACGTCCGGATGTGGACCTGAATCACCTGTCCTGCACCACCAAACTGGAAGGCGAACAGGATATTTGTGTGCGAGTGGATGATGTTCAAGGTCACTTAGTTCCATAAAATCCCTCATAGATCTGTCCATGTCCACAAGACCAAGCTAAGCATAGAAACAATGCCGCTTAACGCAGAAATACGAACAAGTTCCTCACGGTGACTGAATTTGTCAAGATACCAAGTGAGTACCCCAAAAAACGCCACGGCAACCCAAAGGAAATACCAGATAGGATTCTCTTGGACCATGCTCTTCCATGTCGGCGCACATCAAGGCTGTTTCCCCAATCGGTCAAGATATTGTTGCCCGTAGTGAACCCATTGCTCCATGCTCCAGCCATCCGGCAGCCCACCGTCTGGAATTGCGGGTGTAATTGGAGTGCCTCCTGTTTCGGTAACGACTTCGCTGTGAGTTACAGCAGGTTGTGTCTCGACGACGGTTGACTGGGTTATTGGGGGCCCGGAAAGAAAAGCCTCTTCTTCGGCTGGAGCCGAGCGTTGTTTTCGAGCAACAAGCAGGATTGCAACAAGAATCACCAATCCAAAGGCTAGAGCAATCATTGTTGGCCCATTGATGGTTTCTGAAAAGAATCCTCCAGATTCTATTGGTTTCTCAAAGGTGTACGTCCGAGTATCTGTAAATTGTATCGTCTCATCAGCGGTTGACGCTGTGAGAACAACATCTCCAGTGAAAGAACCACTCAATCGTCGTACTTCACAACGTATATCTTGAATTGAATCCGAATTCCTTGAAAATGCAAGCGAGACATTAACGGGTGCATTGTTGGCAATCAACGCACTATTGCACATCATTTGCCAATCTTCAGGATAGGCGAATGAGTAAACAACATCCTCTGTTTGGGTGGATTGACTGGTAATGTTGAACCACAGTTCCCCTACTTCACCCAATGTCAAATTATCTTGATTCGAAAGACGCATCTCTACCTTGCGTTGTTGATCAACGATGATGAGATTTTGATGTTCTTCTCGAACAATATCCCCTTCATCATCAAACCCCCCTTCAACGAAGATTGTGACGACAACCCGAGTATTTAGTGGAACATTTTCACCAATCACCACGTCAATGAACAACAACTTACTGGCGCCTGGACCCATTGGGAACGTCAGGACTTCACCTGACTCTGAAGTTGGCCCACCTATACCCGCAGTCAGAAAAGCGCCCACATCGGATGTTGGTGGGGAACTTGAAACAGTAAAACCAACATCCATGCTTGATTCCAAAGCATTCCCGACATTCATGACCGTGGCATTGAGCGCTACTGTTGAACCCACCATCGCATGGGAATCGAACATTGACCCGTTCAGATTGGGGAAGTTAATTCGACCGGTAATCATGTCAAGAGATGCAACATTGTTCTCTGGATTCAGGTCAACACCTTCGGGTTCCACATCAATGCTAACTGTGTGAAATTCACCACCTGCTTCAGTCATTGGAACGAATAGAAGTAGCTCAAGTTCATTGATGTGATCACCCGTGTATGCGACACCTAAATCAAGCCTAGGCTCATCGAGAATTACACCGTCCAGCCTAAGGGAATAGGTCCAAGATGTAGGGGCATCAATCAGACTTACAACCACAGAAGTTGGACCGTTCCCCTCATTCTGAATCAACAAATCGATTGTTGTTGTTCCGCCTGGTTTGAGCTCAGATTCGGAGTCCACAATTGCAATGCGAACGTCGTAAAGCGTCTCAATGATGATGTTGCTGTATGTTGGGCCTTCGTACTGCATGCCACTGCGCGTAGAGGTCAGTATCGGTTTGACCTCTGGGGCAATGTCATTCGCTTGTGCATTGGTTGGTGCAGTTACGGCGATGTAGAAGGTTGTTGATGCGCCAGGGTTGATGACAATTGGTGGACGTTGTTCGGCTTCGACAGTCCAACCAATCTTTGGTATGAAATTAACAGATAAATCGAAACTATCCTGGCGACTTGCAAGATTGGTTAATGTGTATTTGATTTCCACTCGATCCCCAGCAGTGAGCATTGTCGGCTGACTTGATTCCGATTGGAATTCGATTTTGGCATCAGACACCATGGAAGCTTGGATCACAATTGATTCGGTTATGGTTCTCGTCGTATCATTTTGTGCAACCATGGTGAACCAAAATTCACCTGTCTTATCTGGCGCCTCTCCTGACGGTACTGTCATTACAAATTTTACAGATTGAATCTGATTGGGAATCAGCCTCACAGATCCGGATTGATCGAAGGCGAGATTAACATTCCATCCATCGTCCAATGATTTTGGAGTGACCTGCAAATCAAAGACATCTGTGGCTTGACCAATGTTCTCTACATCTACGAAAAATGCACAGGATGATCCTGGGGCGCATTTTGGCTTAGTTTCTGGTACATGAATGTACGGAATTCGATCTGCTGAGACTTGAAATTGCATCGGTTCTAGAACAGAGAATACCGGATTCTGCAAACTTGTTGCCATGAATGTGAGCGGCACAAAACCAACTGTTGCATTCGAACTTGGCTGTAATTTAACGTCGATTTGTCGTGATTCTCCTGGAAGCAAGCGCACACCAGAGTTAGGATTCACGCCCGCGCCACTGGGGAACGAAAACGCAACATTCCAATCGTTTGGAAGATTGGTCACCGATGGAACCAATGAATCACTAATGTTTCCCGTATTCGTCAGTTCCAATCGAATCTTTCCCCATGAGCCCGGTATTGAACCATCGGTGAACACCCCAGATACATCGAGATTGTACTCTTCCATGCGTGCAGATTGATCGTATACCACAACGAAATCATCAAACCAATACCCTACATCTGTACCTGATGAGTCGCTAGTAAAGGTAAACTTGAATCTTGAATTTGAATGGAAATGCGACGCAGTATCAGCAGGAATTAACGGAGTGGTATGGCCCATGTGGTTGTTTGATATGGTTTGCCAATTGGACAACGTGGCACCGACCGTTCCTGCAATTGTCGCTAATTCGTCCCAATTACCTTGATTGTTCATGGCATAAACTTTCATCGAATCGTTTGGTTGAGCGCTACCAGAATAAAAGAAGGTAAGTCCGTTTGTTCTGGTTGGATTTGAAACAATGTCGCTCATATCCCATATGGGTGTCATTAAATCGGTCTGCAAGTTATCGACATAGGAGCCTGATTGCCCTTGACCGATATGACAAGATTGGCCCATACTAAGTGCTGTGTCGGTACTTGTGCCCCAATATTGTCCAGCATTCCAGCCGACAAGAGAGGTGCAAGTAAAATAGAAATTCGCAACGGTATAGTGACGATTCAAAATGTCATTGGATGGATTATCGTCAACTCCCTGAAATGAAGGAGTAACAAGCAGCGTGTGATTTCCTGAGTAGTTGACATACACGTTGAAGAAGGTGGCAGTTGCTTGTCCATTTGCAGAAAGACTGTTCATGGTTATGGTTCGATTTGCAAGCTCAAATCGATCGTATTCATTGTGCAGCACCAGCATTTGTACTGTGATAATTCCTGATGCTGCGATGCCATCGTTTCGCACAGTAACTTCGATGTCCATGGGTGTTGAATTTACACTATCCACGACGTACAAATCCTCTGGACGTTCAAAACCCAAAATTGGGTGATTTGAGGAGAACATCTTGAACTGTGATTCATCACTGGGATTGGAATAGCGGATTGAAACGTCAGTTGTTCGAAGGTCCACACCACTGCTATTTTTGCTGTGTTGGACATCTTCAACCATAGGAAGATCGGTGTTTGCAATTGGCTGAATGAGCAGAAGTGTGATGAGCAATCCTACCACACCAACTCTTGGCATGATTCTCAACCCCCTTTCTATCTATTTGATTTATTCGTCTGAATCTTCTACAACTGCGAGTTTGAGTTTTTCTTCGTTGCGACGCTCTCTGGCGCGAGCGGCAAAATAGACCGTAAACGACGGTATCAGAACCATGGAGAAGCATCCTACAACGGCTGCAAGTGCCCATAAAAACTCTGTAGCAGCGTCAATTTCAAAGATATCGACACTATGAAAGCCTTCGTTTACAGTGTAAATGTTCACCTGCGGTTGAACGGTTTTGTTTCCAGGTTCAATAATCTGGATTGTTACCAACGACGGTGTGTGTTCATAGTCGATTTCATTCCGTGCAAGGTCTTCTGCCTCGGCTGCATTGTCTGCGTACACGGTGCCATTGGATCGTCTTGCAGGATCGGTCGATGTCAATGCCTGGATTGTTACTGCGCTGGTATCGGCCTCAACCTCAATGGTTTCACCATAAACGCAGTGCTCTGAGCAGCGAAAATCCACCGTTTTTCCATCCACTTCGACTTCCGCATCGGGAACTCCGAGGAACGGATGCGAATACAACATGCCTTCGTTGGTCATTTTTACAACAGCTCCAGTTGCAAGGTTGTCGACGGTCATGTTAATCCATGTTAGGTTCTGTCCGTCAGCAGGGATTGAAGCAAGCCAAGTCGTTTCGTTGTTTTGGTAAATTTTCGAAAGTTCGATGTCCTCGTACGAACTTTCTGTCGCCTCCGTTTCGTAGATGTAATAATTTGGAGAAATGGTTGCACCATAGACAGCATAGGAAAGCAACACAATCAGAGTAAGAGACAACCCGATAAGTGTTCTTAGGAGGTTCGGATTCTGAGCCAAGGCCTTCTTCATTATACAGCCGAAAACGCAGCCATTCAAGAATACTTGCACGAGCCCAAAATCACGAGAATGCTCTTCATTTCTGAGGTGAAATCGCCCGCTTTATTCAAATAGGGGAGATAAGTCGCAAGGTTGCTTGGTGTAGTTATGACGACGTTTTACGATGTACCTGCCAATTTTCTAATCCCAGCTTTAGCTGAGCAATTGAAGAGCTATGATGCGATTAAGATGCCAGAATGGGCTGATGTTGTTAAAACTGGTTCCTCTCGTGAGCGCCCCCCGAGTCAAACCGACTGGTGGCACACACGAGGTGCCGCTCTTCTACGCAAGGTTGCTCGTCAAGGCCCTATCGGGGTTACCGCCTTGTCGCAAGAATACGGTGGCAGAAAGAACAACGGCTCCAAACCGAACACCCCCGGAGTCGGCTCGAGAAAAGTCATCCGAATACTCGTTCAACAAGATGAAGACGCTGGACTCGTATCAACCCAAGTCGTTAGAGTGGTCGAACCAGAGTGACGCGAAGCGACCCAACTCTACAACGGCAGGGAAATCACTCCTGCAGGACAGAAGCTCCTCAACGAAGTCGCTCACAGCGTTCGACCTGAAGTCGAGGCAGAATACCCCGGACTTGACAAGTATTGATTGGAAGTGACTTCATGAGCAGCGCAACGGACGATTCGATGGAACTCGAAGCTCTCCGACAGCGCCGACAACTCGAACTCCAGCAGCAACTTGAGCAACAAGCAAAGCAACAAGCAGCAGCAGCAATCGAAGCTCACTCACAAGCACAAGAGCAACAAGCGTTGGCT
>JAKUNY010000057.1:5747-8822 GCA_022451765.1 Candidatus Poseidoniaceae archaeon | reverse complement strand
TACCTTACGACATGATACGTCTGCGTAACAAATTGTGTATTGGTTGGCGGGCAACTTTGTGTTTGAA
This sequence comes from Candidatus Poseidoniaceae archaeon, assembly GCA_022451765.1. Classification (GTDB taxonomy): domain Archaea; phylum Thermoplasmatota; class Poseidoniia; order Poseidoniales; family Poseidoniaceae; genus MGIIa-L2. The sequence goes on along the minus strand of JAKUNY010000057.1, from coordinate 8,755 downwards.
AAGGCGGTTATCGCCATCAATAAAATCGATATTGCAACCCCCGAGGATATAGCAAGAGCAAGATCAGCACTTCCCGAAGACTGGCCAATCATGGAAATTTCAGCGTTCAAAGACATTGGACTTACAGAGCTCAAAGATTTCATCTACGACAATCTTGGATTTATGCGCGTCTTCCTTAAGCCACAAGGACAAGAAGCGGATTTGGAAGAACCGCTCATTGTCAAAGACGATTCAACGGTTGAGACCATTTGCAACAAACTGCACCGAGACTTTGTTCGAAAGTTCCGATTTGGCCGAATTCAAGGGCCCTCGGCGAAATTTGATTGGCAGCGAGTTGGTCTCGATCACCAACTCAAGGATGGCGACCTCCTAACCATCGTGGTGAAACGATGAATTACCTCTTGCGGTATCACAAGGACGCCCTCGCCTTTGGTTTAGGAGCTTTTTTCATCAATGTTGGGATTATGCACTTCACAGATGTTGAATGGTTTACGCCAATCGTCCCTGAGATTCTTCCTTGGAGTCCTGAATTCTGGGTCATAGTTAGTGGAATTCCCGAAATATTGTGTGGAATAGGACTCATGATACCACAAACCCGAATCATTGCAGGTAAGGCGACAGTTTTCTTGCTCATCGTTCTTTATTGGGCCAATCTCAACATGTGGATCAACGGTATCCCGCTTAATGGGAATAAATTCCCTGCCTGGGCACACATTTTGCGCATGTTTGCTCAATTTGGGATGATTGCTATTGCAGCATACTTAGCGGAGTGGATTCCAGCGTATGGTTCAAAGCAGAATTAGGCCCATTTATCGTCGCCTTCCTCGCCGTTTCGGACGCGGACAAAAGCAATCAACAGCACAAGGATTGTGACAAGAATCCCAATTTGGACAATATCGTTTGAGATTGGTGATTCCTTGTCTTCATTTCCTGTTTCATCGTTTGAATTAGAGGGCGTTGAGGGACTCGGATTACCGTTGTCAACTTCCAGATCAATGCTTACTGAAATCGTACTCTCGTTCAGATTTCCTGATGCATCTGCGCTTTTCACGGTAATGACGTACTCTCCGTTGGCGTATGCATCCGTGATGAATTCATGATTCTTCTTTGTTGCAAATGCATCATTGTGAATCGAAGTATCCCCAATCAATACTTGTTCTGTCGAGCTTTCAGAAGTATACCACGTAATTTTAATTCGTCCATCTTCGAGGACCTCAGAATCCAAATTCAAGAGTTCTGGAGGCGTTACGTCAACGACGTTGCTCGTGTTGAAATACAACACGACCTCATCGGTACCATTTGCTTGAATAAATGCCCAATAGGACGTCCCAACCTCAAGTTCTGTAAGTGTCACAGCATGATCTGTGGCAGGATTCGTTTGCAATCGATTTGTCACAGCATCCACTGGTTGCTGTCCGGCTAATGCATATTGAATCGAAGTCACATCTGAAACAGTCGTTGACCAGGTGATAACAGCGGTAGAAGACGTTACTGTTTCAACAGAGGCACCAAAGATTTGTTGCGGAATCTCTGGCATTTCGAAGCCGGTTAAGGTAGCATAGACGTGGCCATCAACATCGTACGATGAAAGCATCTGTTCCTGACCTGTTCCCTCAAGAATCATATCAATAATGTTTGAATCGTAATCGATGCCATCATCGGGAGCGGGGTTTGAACCACCTCCCATTGTCCATGTCGAAGGAGTAGCATCAACATCACGCCACTTACCGGTTCCAAAACCATCCTGACTACCGATGACGATGATGTAACGATAGTTCGGAATATCAACCCCAATAACGTCCTTGCTCACAGTGAATGTGATGGTTTTTGCAGCGATATCCCCTGAAACGTCAATTCCTCTTGATGAGGTGCTACCTGTTTCGGATTGTACCGCAAATACAGCGCCTGGCTCACCTGTTCCACTGATCGCAACTTCCCAGGCCCACGCATCATCGATTCGGGCATTTGCTCCATCGAGCATCTCTGTTGAACCGTACGTTGTTTCACCTTGATCGACATAGATTTGGACAATCTGATGGCTGAATCCGTTGCTCAAACCCCACACATCGGTCATCTCATCCATTTCCAATATGAATTGGGCATTCCATGCGCTCTGACGGATGGTTAATTTTCTTGCATCCCACAAGCCTCCATTGTTTGGTGTTGCAAAATCACTCGCAAGGGGGTAGGTGTAATCGCCATCCCCTGTTTCATCGCCAATTGCATCGTCCAATTCCAACAACGTGACCCATTCCTCCAAATCAGGAAGAACGACTTCGGCCGGTGCAGGCGGTGCCATTTCCTTATCATCCCCATCACCATAAGCAAGGGAGTCTGCAAGAGCTGCAACGACCTTTATTCGAGTGGAGTAACGCGGTGCTAAACCGATGTCTGACCATGGGATAACGAATTCATAGACGTCTTGGACAGCGCAACTCCCAAGTGAGGAACTTCCGCTCAAGACCCATTGCTCCTGATCGCCTGTCTTACCTTTGGCAGTGAAAAGATTCCACTTTGCTCGACCGTCGTCACGCAATGTGTCAAAATCAAACGCAACCATGTATTTTGAAGGGAAACTGAGAATCTGGTTGCCGTAATAGGTTCTGAAATTCGTCTCAGCTTCGTTGAAATTGACTGCATTGGGTTGCATGAAATAGAGTGCCAAATCAGGAGATTTCCCATCAAGAGAGAGGTTCTCAAGTTCTGCAGCGGTGGTTGCATCCACGCGGACGAAGAGGTTTGATGCATCGTAGCCTACATAGAACTCGTCGATGTTGAATGGAGCACCTTCAACAGGAGCATCGTAGCGCGCAGCTCCATCCCATTCACCCGGCAAAGCAACGCCGTCAATCATCGGTTCGATGATCGATGATGCAGCGGGGGACGGTACAGCTGGATTGGTCCATAAATCTTGCAAATAAGGTGGAAGGTCGAGATTGACTGCGCGGTAAATGTTGGAAAGATGGACATTAACCCACACAACCCAATACTCAGCGAACCCGCTCTCT
>JAKUNY010000057.1:0-5737 GCA_022451765.1 Candidatus Poseidoniaceae archaeon | reverse complement strand
TAATGCCGCCATATGGTACAATTGGAGTTGCAGCACCGGTCCACAAGTCTTGAAGGTATGGTGGCAAATCGAGATTAATCGCGCGGTTAATATTGGATAGGGGGACCTTAAACAAAACATCCCAATTCTCATCGTACCCGCTGTCTTGGTCGAGACCGTACCACCAGAACCAATCGCTTCCTTCTGCAATGTACAACGATTCCCATGCAGCTTCAAGCCCAGGGTCGTTTGGATTTTCCTCTTCAAATGCGACAAGTTGCTGACGAGCCTCGACAAGACGCTGCCATGCGAGGGACTCCTCTTCTTCTCCTGCCCATGTGCGCAGGGTCCCATCGATCCATGAGCCTGTTCCGATGGTTTGGATTTCAGGAAGAGGTGGTTCCGTCTCAAGGAATTCCGATGGAGTGGTTGTTACGATGGTCGGGTGGGTTGCGAGTCGACCGTACCATTCCGCCATGAACGGTCGAGCATTGTCTTGGTGCTGGAATTCCGACATGAACATCCAGTTCTCTCCATCCAGTGCTACAGTGAGAAGATGTTCAGATGGGTCCTCGCCAGCGTCCAAGAGTTGCTGTCGTATGTTATCGAGATAAGCAATGAAATCCGAGACTGCAGCCTCTGGAGTCATTGTGCCGTACTGGAACGCGATGCGATCGGAAATAACACGGTCGCGAAATATGACAGCGACTTCACCCCCATCGGCGCCTGAAACTTTCCAGGGTGTTGCGAGATTTGTTGCATCCTCTACATCGATGTAGTTCCCACTTTGATCGGTTGATTTTTTGAGGATCTCCTCATCGGTCACCATCCATTCGATTCCGACGTCCGTTACAGGTTGGACCATCGCTGGAGAGACCGCTTCTTCGCTTGGCCACATGCCTGTTGGGCGGAACCCAAGTTCCTGCTCAAAGAGATCCATTCCTGTAATCAAATGGTTCTGCACATCTTCTGGCCATGCTTCTTTGTTGACTCGGATACCGTCCTCCATGGTCCATCCTTCCATCATCAGCAAAGGCATAATCGGGTGATAATACGGAGTTGTTGTGAGTTCTACCTGCCCGTTTGCAGCGAGTTCGCTGTACATCGGCATGACGTTGCCCATGTGCGCATGTTGAGCATCGAGTACGTAATTCAAATCGCTCAATTCGTAATTTCCACCCTGCATGAAAAGGTCGATTAATCCTTGATCTCGATGGGTTGAATTGTATGCCCCTAAAACATAATCTGGTGAGAATTGGTAAAGGTACCAGAGCACTTGTAAATCGAGGAAATCTTGGGGAGGAAGCAGATCATCATCCATGATTGTTGCGGGCTTTAGGTTGTGCAGTGTAGCATCGTACAATTCCTTGTAGCGTTCACTCGATGGCTGAAGCCAACCGAGTTTTGCATCATCAGCAGAGACATTGTAAATCCAACCACTGTTCCAAAAGGATTGGAACTGCATGGTGTGGAGTTCAAGGTCGGTGGCATTTGGGTAGCCTCCGGTTGCCCACGACCGCTTTGCAATATCCGTGTGGACGTCGAGCGTCTCTTGTTCATGATAATCGACCAGTTGCTCGATAAATGAGGGGACAAGATTGTACGTAACCTTCGTCCCAGTATCTGCAAGAATTCCAGGAGAGTCGACATACTCCGTCATAGCGTGAACACGCACCCAAGGCATCTCGTACATTCCGGTGAGTTTGTTTTTGTAGTACGGTTGGTGCTGGTGGAAGACGATGGCAAGGTTGAGCGCGTCGTCAACCTTCCCGGCTGCTGCTGGTTGGACGACCGGGAGTTGGTTTGGATTGGTTGCATTGTTGACATTCTCAATGTGCCAAGCATGCGTAAAGGGCTCAGCACCGTTGTTGCTAGCGGGATTTTGTTCGGGGAAAGAGGACCAAACGTTTCCTTCATCTTGCCATTGAGCATACATCATCAAATCAAGCGAAGTCGGTGAACCAAGTTCTGACCATGGAAGAGCAAACTCAGTGACTTTGTTGTCGCTCCATCCTGAGTAGAGATCAACAACGTGTGTGGTTTCAATCCACGCGCTGCCGTCGTACGAGAGAAGTCGGAAGTATGAGTCATCTTCGAGGACAAACCCATAGTCTGCCGCGAAGGGCAGTGTGTGTGAGAATCCCCAATCTCTGCTCAGTACCGAACCTTGATTGGATGTATTGAAGTAAACAAACAAATCTGCGCCCTCGAACGACGATTGCCAATCGGTTCCATCCCAACCAATGTACAAGTTCGAGGAGTCCCAGGTCAAGCGTACATCTACGTTGCTGCTCGCCATTAAGCTTTCAGCATTCCAATCACTCATGTCCCCATCTATCGTAATGGTTGATGGCGTTGTGCTTGCGACGAGACCACCCATCGTCGAAGTTATGAAAAGAAGCGATAAAACCACGGCGCTCTTCCGCATGCTTTGACCGTAGGTATGATAATTTGAAAGACTTTGCAAAGAACGATGGAGTCAAAGCACGAAAGTGGAATTCTCTGTCACGTAACCTCCTTACCAAATCAGAAGTTGTCCGACGGATACCGATTTGTTGACTGGCTTAAACAAAATAAGTTCGCATATTGGCAACTTCTTCCATTGACCCCCCCAGACAAGTACCACTCCCCGTACGCTTCGCCTTCGGCTTTCGCAGGATGGAGCCAACTCGCAGAAACATCGAATATACATCCAATGGACGAAGATACATACTGGCTCCATGATTGGGCACTCTTTTGCGCTATTAAAGAAGACCAAGGCGGTAAGCCATGGTATGAATGGCCTGACCCCCTGAAGAACCGAGATCAAGTGGCATTGAAAGAATTTGAAACGAAACTTCGCCCGTACCTTTTACAACAGCAGTCCTTTGAATTTGAATGGCAGGCCCTGAGGCAATATGCCGCTTCGAAAAATCTCAAGATGATTGGAGACGTTCCAATCTTTATCGCCCATGACTCTGCTGATGTTTGGGCGCATCGGGAATTGTTTCAGCTTGACAAGGACGGTTATCCTACCCACATAGCAGGGGTTCCACCGGACTACTTCAGTGAAACCGGTCAAGTATGGGAGACCGTGTTGTACAATTGGGAAGCTCATCGTGATCAACAGTGGAAATGGTGGGAGGAACGGATAAAGCGTATGTTCAGGCTGTATGACATTGTTCGAATCGATCATTTTCGAGGCTTCCATTCCAATTGGGCAATTCCATATCCTGAGGAGGATGCTCGAAACGGGCACTGGCCAGACGGTCCACGAGAGGAATTATTCAACCACTTGATGACACTCGTCTCCAGCCCTGAACAGATTATTGCAGAGGATTTGGGCATCATTCCTGATGCTGTAATTGAGTTTAGGAAGCAGCATGGTCTTCGCGGAATGAGCGTTCTTCAATTCGGCTTTTCGGGGGATGTCGCAACGAATCCCCATTATCCCGAGAATGTCACAGAAGAGCAGATTGTTTACACTGGCACGCATGACAACAACACGACCAAGGGTTGGTTCAATGTATCAACAGATGAAGAGAAAGATCGGGTCCGCTGACTTGCACTTCCTGGTGAACGTGTGTCTGAAACGATGATTCGACTCGCTCAAACATCAGCATCCCCACTTTCAATCATTCCTCTGCAAGACATCCTCGACTTGGGCGAAGAGGCACGAATGAACGTACCCGGGCGAAAGGGTAGAAATTGGTCGTGGAAATTTAGCTGGGCCGAACTTGATTCGTGACTTATACTGCAAAGAACTCATAACCTGATTTGGCGAGGAGAAAGCATGCCTGTGGTGGGGTATTTTACGGCTGAGATTGGTCTCTGGTCTGAACTACACACCTATTCAGGCGGTTTGGGAGTCTTAGCCGGAGACCATGTAAAATCGGCTGCAGATGCAGGCACTCCACTCGTTGGCGTTACACTGCTTTACCACCAAGGCTATGCTCGTCAACACATCGACGCAAACGGTGTTCAAACCGAAAGCTTTCCGGAGTTTGATCCAAACGAACATGTTTCCAAAACCAAAATCGTGCTGAAATTGCATCTAGATGGTCAACCGCTGTCTGCCTATGTTTGGAAGGCAGACATCGTTGGCCAATCCGGACACATCGTTCCAGTTTACTTCATTGATACGCGCCATCCAGCGAATTCATCGGAGCACCAGGAACTCTCATCCCGCCTTTACGGAGGCGATGACGAGGTTCGAATTCGGCAAGAGTATGTTCTTGGTGTAGGGGGGGTCCAATTGTTTGATCACCTCGATTCCGAACTTCATGGTCTCCATCTTAACGAAGGACATTGCACATTCGCTATGCTTGAACTTTTGAATCGAGGTTGGAGCCGTGAAGAACTTGCTCAACGAAGCCTGTTCACGACACACACACCAGTCCCCGCTGGTCATGACCGCTTCGAATGGCCTCTGGTCAGGGAGGTTGTTGGCGAACTCTTACCACTGGACGCAAAAGAATTGGTTTGTGCCGCAGGCGATTCTGAGAACCGTCGCCGCTGCTCGATGTCCCATCTTGCTGTTGCCTTGTCAACATCCGTCAATGCTGTTTCCAAATTGAACGCAGACGTAGCCATGACAATGTTTGACGAGCAAATTATTCAACCGATTACCAACGGAGTTCATCACATAACCTGGACATCTCCCGTCATGGCCTCGCTTTTTGACGGCTATTTACCCGGGTGGAGGGTCCAACCAGAAACAATTTCTGAGGCTGAAACCCTGCCAACAGATGCCCTACTCGAAGCCCGAGACCAAGCGCGTCAACACCTCCGAGAGTTTGTTCTATCGAAAACGGGTGTTGAACTTTCATCCGAACGATTAACGATTGGATTTGCCCGACGCTTTGCAACCTACAAACGGGCAAATCTTGTTTTCAGGGATTTGGAGCGATTACGAAACATCGGAGCAGGTAAAATTCAATTTGTGTTCTCCGGGAAAGCACATCCAAGGGACAAGGGTGGTAAACAGCTTATTCGCGATATCTATGACTCAGCCGAGCAAATTGCAGAAGAAATTCCAGTCGCATTCATCGAAAATTACGATATGGAAACCGGGTTACTCATGACCAGTGGAGTCGATATTTGGCTCAACAACCCCATTCGACCGATGGAAGCGTCAGGAACATCAGGAATGAAAGCGGCCATGAACGGTGTTCCAAATTGTTCCATTCTGGATGGGTGGTGGCCTGAAGCCTGCATTCATGGAGTGAACGGTTGGGCAATCGGTAATGCTGAAAACGTTCGCGACGACGAGCGTGATGCAAACAACATCTACCAAGTTTTGGAACAAGACGTCCTCCCACTCTGGGAGGGAAGCAAAGATGCATGGGCTGAAATGATGAAGGCAAGCATTGCTGCGTCAGCTGAATTTACAGGCCACAGGATGATTCAAGATTATCTCGACTTTTACAATCGGTTTTCTTGATCATCCCATTCCACGATGAAGTCTTCCTCACGACCGTTTCTGCGTAAAGAAAGCAGCGTTATCACCAGGATAACAATTCCACCTAACAAAATTGACTGAGTTATGAGAACGGTCGATGAATTTGCATCACTGTCTTGGGATTCTACGCATGGAGAACAGGTTTGAGTAGGACATGACTCATCAACGGAAACCTCCAAAGTTGCTCCACAACAGCCTTCACAGGTCTTCAATTCCTCAGTCACGGATTGATTGGTTCCGTTCCCTGTAGAAGAGTCTGAATTTGTTGTTTCATTCTCTGTGCTGGTTTGATCTAAAGAGTTGTTCTCTTCAACCGTT
>JAKUNY010000056.1 GCA_022451765.1 Candidatus Poseidoniaceae archaeon | reverse complement strand
TACAAGACATGTTCTGTGGCTGTTGGGGCTTCCCCGGAGAAGATTGTTCCTAATCCAAGGTTTGCAACCCATCGCGACGTATGCATCATCGTGGGTACCGTTCGTATGAACGTCCATCCATACGAAGGGGGCCCTTGTTAACACAAAATCAGATTCTAAGTTTCAATATCGCAGTGTATGAGGATGGTCCTCTCTCCCAGGAGGGCATCTCACTCTTCTTCGGTCGAGGGTTCGCTGCAAGAGGCCTCCAAGAATTCCACTCTTCCTTTGGTGAACCCGTAAGATGTTGCCTGGATTTGAAGCATCGATCGCTCCTTTTCCGTAATGATGCCGTCACTTAATGCTGCTTTATACATCTCAATGTAGGTGGTTTCTTGTGGTGTAAACGATTCTGGCATAATGAGATTTGAAAACTTTGAGAGCGATGTTATGATTGGTTTTCGCAGAACAATAAACGGCAAACCGATCAAAATCCCTCCAATCCAGCCTTTGTCGAACACCGCTTCCATGGCTTCGGTGGCAAAGAGAAAGAGCAAAGCGAATGCTCCTGTGAAGACGGCGGTCGTGAATCCTTTCCTTAGTTTTTCATCAATGCCGAATACTTCGTTTTTGACCATGGCATAGGTGAACACAAGGCCCTCAAACAATGCCGCCAATACGACTGTCGTTGGCAGGAGTGGCCCAATTGCAATCAACAATTTGGGAACCTGCTCGTCGGGATTGAACGGATGAGTATTGAGGGTTGGAGATTCTCCAAGAACGCCAATGAGCGTAAAGAGCATGAAAATGGTTGTAATCTGCAAAACAGCTTTGCCAAAGAAACCGAGTTGAACAGCTCGTACCTCAACCGTTTGATCGTTCGTCTCCTGCTTTGTTTTTGAATAGATTTTGTTTATTGTAAAAGCAGCATAAATTGCTCCAAGTGTTGGTAAGAGCAGAAGGATTCTACTGAGCGGTTCAAGTGAAGGTGAGGAGAGAGTCATTGGATAAACTGAGCTCCACGATTCTGGGCATGTGACCGAAAATGGCATCGAATCTCCCGAAGCAGTGGAACCAGTTCCGCTACCTACCGCAGAACAGTATGTCCAGCCAACGTCGCCTATTGCTGCGTGCACTCCACCCATGAGCATGCTGATGGAGAGGATAACGGTTAGGCAAAAGAGTGGGAGTATGTACAATCCCCGGCCACTAAAAAATCCCGAAAGTCGAGTGCCTACCTTCTTGCTTGAATAGAATGAAGGGGCCAAGACGTACAAGAAAAACAGTTGCAAGGACATGATGTAATACACAATACGCGCATTTGAGAGAAATGAAAGGAACGTCTCCGGCCATGAATAGAGCCAGAAGAGCATCGATGTTGCGCATCGTACAGCCTCGGTCATAAGCATAAAGGCCATGAAACGATTCTTTCCATTGGTTGGATCCGCTCTGTAAATTAAGATTGAAAGGAACACAAGGAAGGCTGCTGAGACGATGCTGAATGCAGCTAAAATGTGCCAGTATCCAATAAAAGACGTCGAATAATCAGCGTTTGAGATGGTCCGCCAATAGTAATCGATCGGCCCTCCCACATCCGCCATGAATCTAAACTGAGTTTGTCTTCATTTTAGACGCTATCCTCTAATGAGTTACCCAATCAGTGGGTAGAATTTCTCTTGACAGGGGATTGCTTTTCCATACTCATTGGCCGCAAGTCTTTCGCATCCAGCCAATCAACACAGGTTTACATGGTAAAACCAATGGTTGTTGAATGAGCAGAAATCAGGGAGGACGGGCATAATGAAAATCAAATTCACTTTAGCACTCGTTTTACTAATGCTATCGAACAGCCTAGCAGGGTGTCTGTCATCCGCAGAGAGCGAACTTGAACAGTTTCCATCTTTTCGTTTGGTCGATGAACAAGGAAACAACCAAAATGAGTCAATGTATGAAAATGCATCCTTTGTTGCTTATTTCTCCGCCTCGTGGTGTTCACACTGTAAACCTGTTTTAGGCTCACTCAATGATACAGTTCCTGAAGGCCAATTGATTGTGTTTAACATAGAATCGAGAGAGCAATACAGCGATATGAGTGAATGGAAGGAGAGGATGGAATCTGAATTGGAAAGGGAGCTGCCACATCCATTCGTTCATGCTCCACCCTTGGCCCAATCCTTAGAAGTATCCAAGATTCCAACCGTGTTCTTTGTCAACAGTGACGGGATGATTGAGTACAGCCCATCAGGATTAACCGACAAAGAGATATTGGAAAATTATTGGAATTCCATTTCTTAATCACCGAGAAAATCGTTCGTGCATCCATTCATGAAGCCACCCCTGCTCGAACCAAGGTGGTCAAATCCATCAATGAAGAATGTTATTTTCAACTCTCTTTATTAACCAAATGTTCAATGGTTGTTTAATGGAGGTGGAATAGATATGGATTGGAAAAAATTAGGCTTCGGAGCAAGTCTTGTCTCGATTCTTGGCAGCATTGCAGTTTACTTTGCTTATGATGAAAACTTGGGAATTTTTGTTGGCCTCTGGGCTTCAGCATTAATTCTCCTTAGCGATCGCATGGCAGAATTACAAGGGGAATGAATACTACCGGCAGCTCATGCTGCTGAAGACATCAACTCACTCAATGTTGAGAAGGTGGGTACGTTGGTTTCAACCAACACGTTCGATGACACGTACGTGGTCACCACGCATGTTCAATGTCATTGGAATAGGTTGCTCGTAGAGTTCCATACTCACCTCTTCCTTCGTTTCAGAAACGCTGGTAACTCGAGCCTTCTCGCCCTTGAACGCCCCGGATACAATTTCAACAATGCAACCGACCTCGATACCTGAAGTAACAGCCTTCGGCTCGAGATAGGGCAGAATGTCCATTAGTGGCGCTTCTCCTGGAAGCACCTGCTTTGCGTTCTTCAATGGAGTTTGGGAAATTCCACGGCGTGCGGTTGGGTCTCGACCACCAGAACGACCGATCAATTTCTCGACGTGGTGAAGCGCACTCGACTCGACGAAAACGTAACCACGCATGTTGTTCGGGTGGAGAACGGAGAAGATTTCACCCTGCAGAGCTGTGAGTGAACCGCTTCCGTGCAGGCGAGCGTACATCTCATCTGCTACACGGAGCTCAGAGCCAATTGCGGTCTTAACGATGTAGAGGAATGAACCGACAGAACCGTACATCTCTCGGAACAATTTGTCTGCTCCATCCATATCCATGTTCGAGAAAAGACAGTTCTTGTCTTGCAATGTGCCTGGATCGACCCATTCGTATCCGACGTATCGACCGGCTGGAGTAACTTCTTCGGAACTGGTGGCAACAAGAATTGGCATGACGTCAACGAGGTTTCGTCCCATGTCAATCCCACGTTCAGGTCCAGTTCCGAGATACTCAAGTGTGTCGAGTGGGAGACCTGTTGCTTCGGAAACTCGTGCAAGGACTTCTTCAGGCGTGTCGCCGACACCCCAGACACCGTCCCAAAGACCAGGGAAATCGTTGTCATCTTTGCTTCTGCTCAGGAGCAGGAGCTTCTCTTCAAATCGTACAAACGCGATAAATGCTTCAGTCATAGTCCCACCGCCGTTTCCTCAGATTCCGAATACGTCGTGAATCAGCCAAGGAATGAAATTGTCCATAACGACAAGGAGGATAAAGCCAATTGCCCCAAGAACGAAAAGGCCGATGCCGCAAACGATGCTTGTTTGCCTAAACTCTTGAGGAGTGTGCTTTCGAGCCATTCGGATGATTCGTGCCCATGAGCCGCGAGAAATCTTACGGAATTGGGCCTCAATCCAGTCTTGGCGGTCTTGAACAACATCCTCAAATGAGCGGGATTCGCTTTTCTCGTCAGACATGGTACAACCTCGTGCTTTCCTAGCGACCCTACCCCCTATTATAACCGCTTCCATCCAGAACAGAGTCAAATGTTGGTCAAAATCTCGGCAAGAGTTGATGAGGGGTGAATGAATCCAATGTGTGTATGGCTTCACCAGACCCTTATACAACGCTGGGAGTTTCTCGCGATGCATCGGATGCTGAAATCAAGCGTGCATTCCGCAAACTTGCGAGAAAATATCATCCGGACCGCAATCCAGAAGACAGTGCTGCTGAAGCCAAATTCAAGGAAGTCCAAGCCGCTTACGAGACCATCGGCGATGCATCCAAACGTCAAGAATACGACCAAAAAAGACGAATGGAGAATATGTTTGGCGGCGGTGGTCGCTCACCTTTTGGAGGTGGCATGGGGGGCGGATTCGAGGATATGCTAGGACAGATGTTCGGAGGCCAACAACAGAACCCGTTCCAACAACGTCGAAGACAACCACAATCGCAGCCCAAAGGCACCGATGTTCATGTTTCAGTTGACATCGATCTCCAAACTGCAGAAAATGGTGGAGAGATTCAATTCCAAGCTCAACGCTTGAAGGTCGGTGCAAACAATGTCGCATCCAAGGTGAACCAGAATTTCCGGATTAAACTCAAACCTGGAGAACTTCACGGAACTGTGAAACGTCTCAAGCAGCAAGGAAATGAGCATCCCCAAGGTGTGCCCGGAGATCTTCACGTTACGATTCGCATTGACGCTGGTGAGGGACGACGATGGGAAAATGGAATCCTCATCCAAGAAATCGCTATTCCTTTCTCGACCATGATGCTTGGAGGGAAAGTCAAAATTGAGTTGCCCAGCGGTAAGTCAGGCTTGTTGAAAGTTGCTGAAAACAGCCAGCCTGGTGACAGAAGGCGAATGTCTGGGGCAGGTTACAAAGAGGGTGACCTCGATCTTGAATTTATCTTGACCGAATTCGATACGCTTACCTCAGAACAAAAATCTGCAATTGAAGGATTGCGAGATGTTGGATTGTGAGCACATGGGTCGACCAAAACGAACCTCCGCAAAACGAGGACCTGATAGCGAGCGTATGTGGCGACGCTTGACGTCTTTGTTTACCTCCCGTGATGATTGGAGCAAAACCTGGACCTCAGAGGAAATGGTTGACTATCTCATCAAACATGAGGCGCGCCCTCCAAGCCGGGAAGATGCCAAAGCATACCGTAAACGTCTCCTCGATGAGGTTCAGGAGATTGTCCGCAAAACGCGTAAACATGGAAATCACTTCAAATGGGAAACAAACAACACAGTGTCTGCACGAACTCGAGAATCGATTGTTGAAATTGAGCAAGCAGTCGCTGATTGGTCTGCTCGATTATCCCGTCTTGAGAAACAACCCCTCGAATCCTCAGAAGAATGGGGTGAAATTTTCGATGCATGGAGTGCGATGCTTGTTCAATCTCCGCTTTCAGATACCCTTCAAATTCACCCAGAAATTGGTCGGACATGGAAGAAATTTGATCTCCAACTTGAACTTAAGCGTCTTGCTGCGAGAAAATCAGGCTTGCGATTTCCTGAGTTCGAGCCAGCATTGGCGATGATGTTGGTGAAGGCAGGCCAGTGGTCAATTCTCGATCTTCTGAAGCAGCGTTTGGACTGGAGAAGAAAAAACAACGACAATCCATTCCCTGCAACCTATAATGCCAGCCTCGAACAGTGGGCTAAACAACTACCAGACGTTGATGCACCAAGCGCACTGGCAGAAGGGAGGACTGACTTGCAACATCTTCATTTTGTGACCATCGACCCACCCGATGCTAAGGACTTTGATGATGCAATCTGCCTAGAAGAGCATGAAAACGGGCGTACATTGTGGGTTGCTATCGCAGATGTAGCCCACTATGTTGCCAAGGATTCCTCTCTAGATTTATCTGCTCAGGCACGAGCAACATCGGTTTATTTGCCACATGCTGTTCTACCAATGCTTCCATTTCGGCTTGCTGATGATCTATGCTCCCTACGGGCAGATGTCCCTCGACTTGCAATGGTTATCGAAATGAGAATCGATGATGACAACAGTGTCGTTTCATCCAAAGCGCATGAAGCAGTGATTCTCGTCAAAGAAAATCTTGCCTACGAAGAGACATTGGAAGACACACGATGGGAAGGGATGTTCAAACTCGCTGATTCGTGGCAAGAGGACGAACTCCGATTGAACATTCAGAATGGGGAACAACGACCACGAATCCACGGAGAAAATACGCTATCGATTGAGGTCAAATGGCCGAATAGGGCGACGAAAATGATCGAGACGTTCATGGTCAAAACCAACAACATCGTTGGAGATATGCTCGGTAAATCGGGTGCAGTCCTTCCATGGCGTTGCCATCCAATGCCGGATTCAGCCGATGTTCAAAACCTGAACAAGCAACTTGAAGCGCTCGAGATTTCAATACAACTACCTGAGCCTCGCTTGAAATCGAAGGGGCAAGATGATACGGATGAATTGGCCGGTTTGTTGGGAGCGTGGGCCGGTCAAGACATCGATCTGAGCGGACTCTCTTCTAACGAAAACAAAACCGAAATTGATGGCTATCTCGCCAACGTATCAGCCCAAGATGCTCGCGATGAAATGTTGGATGGTTTACGTCAAGCGCAAGAGCAGGCAAGTGCGCTACGCTCATCGCTCCGGCGCGTTGTTGACCAAGGTCTGTTCCAGTTGATGAATCGAGCACGTTATGATGCAGTGAACATCGGTCATTTCGGCCTGAACCTGGATGCGTACGCTCACTTTACTAGCCCAATTCGCAGATATCCTGATCTCGTCGTTCACCGACAACTCAAGGCAATGTTGCATGAGAAAGACTGGGTTTACAATGAAGAAGAAATGGTCTCATTGAGTGAGCATTGTTCACAACAAGGTCGAATAGCACAATTGCTCGAGTGGGAACTGGTAGCAATGACATTGAATTGTCATCTCATGCAATCCGAGAACCAGAATTGGAATGCTCGCGTTGTTGGTCTAAGGATGCCGTGGATTTTCCTTGATCTCAACGATGATGGATCGATGCATGGTCGAATGCACCTCAAACAGCTTTCAGCAAAGAAGAATCTCTTCATCGATGATTTTGGTCTGAAAGTGATGGGAGAAGGAAGGGATGGATACAGTGAATCGGTTGTTCTTGAACTGGGCCAATTGTTTCCATGCAGAATCCGGGGGTTGGACTTGTGGTCAGGTCGTCTTGACCTCGCTCCGGTTTGACATCAACCTTTTTAGAAACGGCATAGAGCAGAGGTTGAGTCATATGACGTTTGAGTCAACCTACCGCATCGAGGGCATGACGTGTGCCGCTTGCGTTGCGTCAGTGGATTCAATCATCAGCAAGGTTGGCGATGTTGAGCACGTTCGTGTTAATCTTGCGTTGGAAAAAGCCGTGGTTCGATGGAAGGTCGGCGCTGTTGAAAACCATCTTGCTGTAGAAGAAGCAGTGAATCGAGGAGGATTCTTAGCAAGCTCAATGCCAACGCCCCAACAAATCCGAAGAGAACGTATCTCTGCAGTTCGCCAACAAGGATGGAAAGCGGGCCTCGCTCTTGCCTTAGCGATTCCGACCATGATTGTCAGCATGTTCATTTCAGACCTCGGCAGCAGCAACGGGATGAATTCAAATTGGTTGATCGCTTTCCTGCTCTCGCTTCCGGTTTACCTCTATCTAGGTCAGCAATTCCACGTCGGCGCTTGGAAGGCGCTTCGTGGGGGACGTGCAAACATGGACGTCCTGATTCATCTGGGTACAACAACAGCCTTTGTTTGGTCAACGTTGGTTGTCTTCGAGCCTATGCTACCGTTTCTCCCATCAATTTTTGCAACCACACGTCATGTTTATTTTGACGGATCTGCTCTAATCATTGCATTCGTACTGCTAGGAAATTATCTCGAAGGAAAGGCCAAATTACAAGCGACTGATGCAGTTTTTTCCTTGATGGATCTCCAGCCAAAAACTGCCTATGTTTTGGATGATAATGAAAACACAACCAAAACACCCGTTGAAGACATTGAACCAGATACATTGATTTTGGTCAAAACAGGTCAAACCATTCCCCTTGATGGCACCGTCGTGAATGGTTCAGCGCTTGTTGACATGTCGATGATGACGGGTGAAACGTATCCAGTACGAGCGAGAATTGGAGACGAGGTTATCGGAGGAACAATCCTTGTCGATGCTCCTTTGACAATTTCAACCACGCAACCGTATCACCAAACTGTCCTGTCAAACGTCATACAACTGGTCGATGAGGCCCAGATGGGGAAAGCGCCGATTCAGCGTTATGTTGATCGAATCGCTGCCGTTTTTGTGCCGATTGTAATTGTATGCGCACTCACCGCAGTTGCCTATTGGAGTCTCTTTTCGAGTGGGTTTGACTCTCGTTCCGGTGGCGATATTGCGGTGCTTGCATTGGTATCGACTTTGGTTATTGCTTGCCCCTGCGCCCTTGGTTTAGCAACCCCGACAGCGCTCATGGTTGGCACAGGTATTGGTGCTCGCTATGGATTGCTGATCAAGGGCATCGAAGCATTGGAGCAATCCCATGCAACGACCACACTCGTTGTCGCCAAGACGGGAACACTCACAACTGGAAAGCCAAAGGTATCCCACATTGAATTCATCAATGGAGAGGTACGTGAAATTCTCAGTCTTGCTGCTTCGCTTGAGCATGGCAGCACACATCCGCTCGCCGATGCTATCACGACCGCATGGTCGAACGTGACCAACAAGCGACCTGAAGTAACCAAAATTGAAAACGTTGGAGGCATGGGAATTGTGGGTACACTTGATGGTGAAAACGTCGCCATCGGAAACGAGCCTTTGATGAGAAAATTCGATGTCGACCTTACGGAACACCAAGTCAAAATTCAGCAGGCTGCAGCAAAAGGAGTTACCATTTCTTTTGTCTCCAAAGGTCAGAGTTTGCTCGGTTGGATTGAGGTAAGCGACCGATTGCGCTCAACCACAAAGGGTGCAATTCAACACGCAAAGCGCATCAAATTGGAGGTTATCATGCTCACAGGTGACCGAATTGAGGCTGCGGAAAGCATAGCGAAAGAATGCGGAATTGATTCGGTTGTGGCAAATGTTCGGCCCGACGAGAAAGCGGCTTACATAACATCCCTGAAGGAGGAAGGAAAGCATGTTGCAATGGTCGGTGATGGAATCAACGATGCCGCAGCCTTGGCATTGGCTGATGTTGGTATTGCGATGGGCGCTGGGAGCGATATTGCTCTTGATTCCGCAGACATTGTTCTTTTACGAGACGATTTGATGGATGCGATGAGCGCGCTCGAACTTGGTCGCATGACGGTCAAGAAAATCAGGACCAATCTCGGATGGGCCTTCGTCTACAACATCATCGGAATCCCTCTTGCAATGGGATTGCTCCTGCCCTGGACGGGTTGGCTTCTACCACCAGCGTTTGCCGCTGCCGCGATGTCACTTTCCTCTGTCAGTGTTGTGATGAATT
>JAKUNY010000055.1 GCA_022451765.1 Candidatus Poseidoniaceae archaeon | reverse complement strand
CGAGAACGAGCCATGAAGCAGTCTCCCTGTCACCCATGACCAGCGGCCATGCTTCCCCCACATAGTTATGTCCTCAAATTTGGAGGACTCTGAGTATTTGTGGTGGGACGATTACCGACGTCGCTTCTTGTTTCCTTTCTCTTCAGCAATGGCTTTTTGCTCGCGTAAAGATTTTCCATCCCGCGGTTTTTTTCTCCCACCCGCTTGCGATATGTCGACTTTGATTCTTCGCCCATTCAATTCCTTTCCGTTGAGCGCCTTTACTACGTCATCACCCTTGTCTTTCTCGTCGATGAACACAAATGCAAAGCCTTTCGGTTTCCCACCCTTATCAGTCGCTACGGCTACTTCATTGATGGTTGCTTCATCTCCAAAGAAGGATGTGATTGCTTTCTCATCTGCATCGAACGGAAGGTTTCCGACGTAGAGTTTCAATCCCTTTTCCGGTCCCTTTGTGCGCTTTTGTTTGTTATCAGCATCGCGAACACCTATTTTGCGACCGTGCAACCGATGACCGTCTAATGCCTTGATTGCTGCGTCAGCCTGTGTCTTTTCGGTGTAGGTAACGAAACCAAATCCTCTGGACGCACCAGAATCATCGGTCATAACAATGCAATCGGTCATATCACCATGCTTTCCGAACAACTCACGGAGTTGTTCAGTGTCAACCTCCCTTGGAAGCCCGCCAACGAACAGTCGGCAACCTGGTGCTGACTTTCGGCCCCGTCCGCCACTTTGGCCTTGACCTTCAAATCGGAAGTACGATCGTTCACGTCCATCTTCACGGACGTCTGCAGCGATGTAAGTGGCGCGACCGGATGAACCATGCGCAAAGAGTTGCTCAGCATCCCTGCCCCACCGCTTACCTGAGAGGTTCAATGCGGATGCACCCTGGTCGAGATCAGCCCAGCCTGCTGCGAAATTATCGGCAAGCGCCCGATATCCTTCGTACCCACAACTTGGGCAAGCAACGTTCCAGTCGCCGTTCACATGCGCTTCGAGTGTATCGCCACATGAAGGGCAAATTGCATGCAAGATGCCACAATCATCGCGCTCTCGAAAATCGAGTCGAACAACCGGTTCGATTTCGGTGACAACTGCTCGAGCAATGTCGCGTCGGCGAACTGCATCCGCAACTGTGTGGAGGAAGCGGTCGACGATTCGCGTAACATGGAAGTGACCGTGCAGTTGGTGAGGAAGCACATCACCGTTCTTTCCTTCGACAGCAAGAATTCGTGCTTCTCCACCTTTCTCTTGCAGTTTCTCAAACACGCAAAGAACTGTATCGCCGATTTCGATGTTGACGATGGACTTTGATGCATCGACGATGATGTTTCCGTCTTCAATGCGCATGTAACCGGTCGTCGTAGCAACGATACGATTTTCAATTGTGGTGGTTCCTTCGCCAGCTTGATGTTCGCCGACGGTTCCAATTTCTGTTCCGGGGGTGACGAGGCTCGTCGTCATAATTTCAACTCGCTGCACATTTCATTGACTCGTCAACGTCTTGTGCTGATTTGATGCGAGCGATGCTCCCTTTTCAACCCCTCACATGCGTCTGCATCAATTCTTCTTCTCAAGCCTGTAGCAACGGATGCGTGTTGCAGCCTTGTTCTTTGAATGATGTGCATAGGCAGGGGGAAGCCGGAAATCGTCTTGGTAAATCGAATGCAATTCATACCCATTTGCATGTGCAAGAGGGAGCAGATGCTCTGCTTCAATGCTGTGAATAAAATGGACAAGGGGGATATTCATTGCAAAAATCGTTTCAAAAAACGCTCGATCAGCTCGTTGCGTTTGAACACCCCATGGAGGATTCATGATGGCCATGTCGACAGGAACTTCAAGTGTTAATGGCCTTCCTTCAACGCGTGATTTAAGGATGGTGCACATCGCCACGCCATCGACGTTGCGAACGTTCTCTTCCAGTACTTTAACAGTCATCGGATCGCATTCCACCATAGTGACGTGCTTTGCTCCAAGAAAGGCTGCTCCAATGCCCAAAACGCCATTTCCTGCACCCAAATCAAGGACATGTTTTCCTTCAAAACCGTCACCGTGGCCTATTTTTGTCAACCATGCGGCAGCCAGGTTACCTTCCGTCGGATATTGTTGATGCTCTACGGATTGACAAGGATGAGGGGTGAGCGATGAGAGTTGCATCGCAAGATGCCGTTGACGCATGCATTCACCAACGACGCTGTTGACCGAATTGCTGAGTGTTAAATTGCTGCTGCATTTGAGCATTGTACTGCGCTTGTTGCATTGCTTGTTGATTGCTCATCATGAGAGCGATTTGGCGGATTTGCTCGGCTTCCATTCTTAAGCGTTGGATAAGCTGCTCACCCGGTTGTTGATTGCCGCAAAAACGGCAGAATCGCATTCCGTCATGCAATGATTGTCCACAACTAACGCAGAATGCCATAATATCACCTATTGTTTCCTATCCGTCTTGTACTTTGAACCTTTCATTGCACCGATGTTAGTTCCATGAACACTGGCCATGTTTCGAAACCTACTGCAGCGGCTCGCTCATTGATGGATTCCCACCGTGGGTCGTCCACCATATCACTCGGTTCAATTCCACTCGCCATCAGTTCTGAAACAAGTGCTCGGAATTCAATCTCAATTTCTGTCTGAGGCTCTTCGGTGATGGATTCAAAAACCGCTTCAACACCTTCTGTTTCATCACCAACCGTCGGCAGAGTGGCTTCGGTTTCCTTGAATTCAACACCAGCAGCTTGCATTTCTTCAAAACCATCGGTTGTTGCTTGCGTAATTGCATCTGTAACGGATTGCGGCCCTTCAGGGTCATCGGTTTCGATGGTTGGAAGTGGTACGGAATCCTGTGTTGGAATTGTCACATCGCTCGCATCAATGCTCTGGGGAACTATCTCAACTGTGGGTTGATCAAGAGAAGGTTGCTTTTCGATAACGGTCGGTTCAGGCGTTGCTGGTTCAGCAGCCCTACCAACACCGAGGATTTCTGCTTGCTGTCGTGCAAGTTCAGCAGCCTGCCGTCGCGGGAGGCTGACGAAGCACTTGTTTGGAATGGAAGTCGGTGGAAATGGCAGATAATAGCGGTCGATCGCTGGAAGGCTTGGGTGTCTGAAACAGATCATTGTAATGTTTTCAAAGGCTCGTTGTGCGGGGACGTCGACGGAAAATGGGACTGGTTGAACAGATATTGAACCTCGGACCCATTTTTCAGTGGTAACCATGTGCTTCATCCAGGGTCCTAAATCAGAGGTTGCAAGATCGAGGAACTCAAACGAGGCATCTCTTGGATTTAGGCCCTGTTCTTCGAGAAGCCGTGCCTCTGCTCGAGGACGATGGAAGACCCCGATGACGGGTTGACCGTGTTCGACCATATCTCCATGCATTTCCAGAATCTTCCTCTCTTTCCGGGGACAAATGATCATCACTTGCATGCGTAGCGCATCAGGATCGAAGATGTCTTGCCACCGTTCCTTTGCTTCTGACAGAAGCCCGTCAATGGTCGTACCTGGAATCATTGCTGTTATTCCCATGCGCTCACGATTCCGATGAAGGGGGGGTTGGATTTAGGTCTACTGATGAGAGAAAGTTGCGATGATGTGCTAATTCTGCAAGCAATACCACGCCTCCAGCAGCGCCTCGGATTGTGTTGTGTGACAAAGCGGTGAAACGAACAACATTTTTTTCGACATGATTCAGTTGAACGGTCGTGGTCATGCCCGCTTTCAAATCAATGGAAGGTTGCACGTTTTCGTGCGTTTGCCCATTCCAGAGATCAGTGCTTCGATCTGGCTCCCTGTGTATCAAAATCATCGGGTTTTCTGGTTGGCTTGGTAGAGCAGAAAGATGATCGCGTTCGATTGAATTGAGTTCTGTTTCAATCAAATCATAGGTTACATCATCCTCCAAATGCACTTCGACTGCGACGATGTGACCATCTTGTTCGTTGACGCGTTTGCATTGAACGTCCCACTCGATGCTGTCGATGCCGAGGATCTTTTCAGCCTCTTCGATGATTTTTTCAGCCTCTCCTCGAACTTCTTGGTCAATAAATTTCGCTTGTTCCTCTTTGTTGTGGAGCAACTTCCACCCTGCTCCAGAAAGAGCTTGCTCTGTTCGAACAATGATTTTCTTAACCGTGTGATGTTGGCACAGGATCGAAAGAGGATGAATCACTGGAACAAGTGTGCAATTCGTCGCACATGCATGCAATGCTCGGTCTGAAGAGGGACCACTTAGTGCCTGCGGATAAACGTCGGCAACCACCAAAGGTACATCCGGGTGCATGCGGTATGCACTCGCGTTTGAAAAGACGTGAAGACCAGCATCGACCAATTTCATTTCAACATGTTCCGCTGGTTTGCTTGGAAGTGCACTAAAAACGACTCGAGCACCCGATTCAATCAGTTCTCGTGCTAATTCCTTTGAATGAATATCGAAGATGATGATGTCACAATGGTCAATAAACGCTGGTCGGGTTTCATCGAGATGCCAATTGACCTCAGAAAGTTTCATGCCACTTGATTGTCCTGCAACAGCAACCAGTTCGAACCATGGGTGCATCGACAATCGTTGCTGCATTCGCTGTGAAACGAGTCCTGATGCACCGAGGATTGCAACAGGAACCTTTGGCATGCCTCGTACTCGAACTTCGTCGATTTAGTCCCTTGCCTTCACAAATTGCCTCAAAGCATATCTTCAAGTGCTCCTCGCTCAAGGAGAAAGCATGGAGAACAAATCTACCATCCAAGCCTTTGCCCACTGTGACGGCCCATGTGGCGTCTATGACCCTGCTAGTGCACGTGTTGCAGCCGAAGCCGTGCAGTCAATGACCAAGAAGATGGTTGCATTGAGTAGTGGGGATGCTGACAAATCATCCGCATCCTACATCAACACAATGAGTCGTTATGCTGCAATCAAAGAAGAAGAATCACAAAAATGCAAGGACGAGGTGCTCGTTCTTTGGACCGACTTTTTCAAACCTCAACACCTTGAAGCATATCCAGACCTTCATACTACGTTCTGGATGGCTGCAAAACTCTGCTCAGCGTGCAAGGTTGAGGTCTCAGAACAACATGCTCAGGAGTTGATGGATGCTGTTGAAGAAATCCACAACATGTTCTGGGCAACCAAGGGACGAGATGTTTCCTGGGTTCGTGCAAGTTGAGGCCATTCGTTGGACTCCATCGCTGTGGGCGTCAACGGCAGCAGCATGTGGCCCACGCTAAGAGACGGAGAATCAATTACCGTCAACTCGTACAATGGTCAACCATTGAACGTTGACGATATTCTTGTTTTTTACGACCCCAGAGATGAGACTCGAACTTGCATCAAACGACTGAAGCGAATTGAACCCGATGGCTACTTTGTTGAAGGCGACAATCCCGATCCGACGGCCTCAACCGATTCCCACAATTATGGGTTGATTCACCCAAGACTAATCATTGGATTCAAACGCTAACTTCCCTTTTCCGAGCTCTTCTTCAACGGGTAGAGGAAACAACTTCCGAACCAAGAGCTTCCTCAGAATGGATGAACCATCTCTAAGCGATCCAAGTTTTGCCTCGCCAACTCGAGCCCCATACGAAACGGGAATGTTGGTCAAGGAAATTTCTGAAATGGCACACTGTGCATACATTTCAGCTTCAATTTCAAACTCCATGCTGTTGAGATTCATTCGAAGCAATGCTCCACGATCGAACAACCAATAACCACTGCATACATCATGAATTTCAACTCCATGAAGGAGGACAGCAGACCACGTCAGAAGGTGATTTCCAATCCAGTTCGTTGGCGACATAGCGTTCTCTTGAAGGTGTTTGTTCAATCGGTTTCCAACGACGACACCTCCTTTTTTTAATTGTCCAAGCATTGGAATCATGTCGTCAGGATCATACGTCCTGTCCGCATCAAACATCACCAATGCATCGAATCGGTTTTTGATTGCATGCTCAAAACCCAAACGAACAGCCTCTCCTTTTCCTTTACTCGGCTGCACCAGAACAGTACATCCAGCCTCAACGCCAATTTGTTGGGATGCGTCTGTGCTTTTCCCATCGACGATGACGGTTTCAGATTCCCAACCGATTTCGTTGAGCAATCGATGTGGTATCGACTTTAGTACAACATCCAATCCCTCTGCTTCGTTAAGCACGGGAAGGAGAATCATCAGTCGTTTCACACTTCTTCCTTGTGTTCGCCGTTTTTCATGCCTTCGGATTATTTTATCGTTTCAATTCAATATGGTGAATCCTTAGTCCCGTCGAATCAATAATTTCTGAACTTCTACCTGAGAATCCCAACGGGTTAATCCAAGCGTCCCCATTTCGATTCAATTCAATGCGAACATCAAGCGTTTGATTGAGTTGTACGTTGGTGCATTCATGATTCCAACCCGACATCTTGTTCAAATCCAATGCCCTCTCATTGATGATGATTTGATAGGAATCAAAATCTCCAATTTGTTCATAGACAACACAGACGTTGTGCAAACCTTGCACATTAGCATCGTTCACGACATTGTCCCATGTGTACGTTCCCTTCTTTTCGAGTATAATCCGATGGTCTGAGCGGTCCAGGGGATCGTTGAATCGATGATCTCGCCATGGATCGAGTTTCATTTCACATCCCTCCATTTCCTCACACGTTGTTGAATCGAATGCAACCCCATCGAAAACGCGTGAGGGTGACGGCTCGTCCCACAATTTCCAATATCTCGCACCTTGGTAGTTTCTCTCAACGCTCCAGTAAGGAGAAGGTCCCAACGTCAACGCAACCGTCCCAATTGGGCTTGAAATTGCATATCCTATGTCGAGTTCTCGCAGTGTTGCTACGTCGTCCATCCGAATCGCTGTCGTAGCGGCAGATTGGACCGATTCTTCCAACGTTAGCAAGCCCAAGGTAGGGATACTGGTTGTTTGAATTGATGCATCAAATGCGTAGCTATGGCCCCAATGCACGTTTTCAGTGTAAACAATTCTGTCCGGGGGGTTCGAGGCCAGATATTCACGCAGCTGAGCATCCCCGGATGTCGTTGCGTGTAGCTCATCATGGGAGGACAAGTTTGTTAACAGACCGACGCTCAAAATTGATCCTATCATCAAGGCAACAAGAAACACAGTACTGTACATCGGACGAATGAATGAATCCATTTCCAATCCAAACCACGTACTCGAATCATCGACCGTTGTAAACGATGTTGAACGACTTGCAAGCAACCCTACAATCACGGCAAGAGGAATGTGATAGGCATGCAATGCCATGGAATAGAGTGTGTAAGATAGAAGGCTCAATACTTGAACATCAGCCAGCCCTTCGATGAGATGAACAAACGAAAGCAACCATAACGATGCAAACCATATGGACAGAAGTTGAATCTCAAGACTTGCTCTCCCCAAATACACTGAAATCCCGGCAAACAACATCAATGGGCCATTGAACATGAGCATCGGTTTCCCGCCCTGCCATCCGTACTCTGCAAAGACCGGCTCGCTCAGCATCCGCGGAGCAAAAAAGATGAGAGCAATGACGAACATTGAGCTAATGATGACAAGTGATGTAAAGAAAATCGGCTTCCTTTGAGCCTTTTCACCCTCGGAGAGCCGTTCCCGAGTAACCAAACTTGCGAAGAGGAGGGCAGCGAGATAAATCGCACCCGTAGGATGGATGAGCACAGCACATATTGCGAGGAAAATAAAAGCAGTAATGTGGTACCGTAGCGATTGTTGAATTGGACGTAGAACGATAAGCAGACCAACGACCAATCCCAACTGGCTTGCAACAGTTGGGTATCCAGAATCAAACACTTTTGAAAAAAGGGCAAAGGACGCACCCATTGCAAGCACGCTCGATGCTCCCGCTCCCAAACGGTCCATTCCTCCCCACACCCCTAGAAGAAGAGCAAAGAGTGAGAGGTGCCCAAGAACAAGTATCGCTTGTTGAACCGGCGTACCTGTCATGGTTGACACCCACGCCAGGACGGTTGGGAACGCAGGAGGATACGTCCAGAGGCCTTTATTCGGTGATTGAACTTCAAACGTACCGGTTTGACCAACGTTGCTCGCAAGTGTGCTGAAGCCGATCCAATCCACACCAAATGGGCGGTCGAACATAAGAATAGGCACCAGTGTTAGCAAGCAAAAACAGCCAGCGATAATCTGCAACACTGGGTTTCGATTGCTTTGAAACCAATGCTGTGTGGCAACCTCGTGTTCAATCTCAGGCTCAGATTCACTCAAAACCACGCCATGAATGGCAGCTTCCATTTTTTGCCATTGCGTGTAGGTTGTTTGTTCAATTTGCACTTTCCGCAGGAGAAATACGATTGAGAGTATGTTGGTGAGAAGAAGGACCAGTGTCAGTGAAAGGATGCTCCAAAGTTCGACGACGAATAGCAGTCCTGAAATCCCAAAGAGAGTGAGCAATCCAATTGGGAAGCAGAGCAGGGTCTTTCGAAACGTATCTGCTGAGGCATCGAGGATGCGTATGAGCGCAAGACCGGGGGCAATTGTAGGAAGAAAAATGATCAATATCACTTCCCACATGCTTGCACGCTCGCAAATACATCAAATCAACTTCATGCATGAACTCTTAGAGGTGAATCCCTTCTTCGATACATGTGGGGTTGCACAGATTTGGCAGGGACCGGTGAAAACCAATTCCACCCAATCGTTCGAATTCCCTCAGAATATTGGGTCTTAAATTTGCAGAGACCACAAACAAACTGGAATAGGCAGTATGAATTTACAATCGGTCGTTACGATGAGGATCGCAAAGGAATGTACCCACAAGCATTGTTTGGTGGTGGACGACCCATCCACGTCGGTCTTGACATCGGTGCCGCAGTTTCCACACCGGTATATGCCTTCGACGATGGGAAAATTCACAGTTTTACCGACAACGACGAAGACGGTTCGTACGGGCCCACAATTGTGACCGAGCATCAGATATTGATTGAGGGTGTCGAGCAAACGATTTGGGTTCTCCACGGCCATCTTTCAAGGGCGTCATTGGAAGTTCTCAAGGTCGGAGCGTCCATCAAAAAAGGCCAGCAAATTGGAGCGATTGGGGATGAGCATGAAACCGGCGGTTGGCCGCCCCATGTCCACATCCAACTGACATTTGTCGAGCCCCAAAAGCCAGATCTTCCGGGTGTCGTTTCAGCCGACAACAGAGGCGATGCTCTTCAAACATATCCTGATCCAAGAAACATTCTCGGACAATTATACTGATGCTTCATCCGCAAGGTAAGCTTTCAGAGCCTGTATAGGTCGAATTGCTGCAGGATCCTTACCGTGCAAGAATGCAAGTGCGATTGTTAGCCAATCCATCACGATGCAATGGTGGAGGAGTACTTCGAGAAGAGATGTTCCTTCACCATGGATTCTCCAGGCATAATCTGTGGGCGTGTGCTCGATCATCCAATCAATTCGGCTCGAGACTCGTTTGTGCAATCCATCCCATGTGAGGAACAAGGTGGCCTGAT
>JAKUNY010000054.1 GCA_022451765.1 Candidatus Poseidoniaceae archaeon | reverse complement strand
TCTGCAGACTGACCGTTCACCGTACAACGAATGGTCGCCATCTCGGCATTTGCATACCCATAATTTGCGAGGTAAACACGGGCTTTCAGGAACTGCCCATTCTCCGCAGATTCCGATTCGATGAAGACCCCGCTTGAATCGTCTCCGACAACAACATCAGTAATCTCAAGGGCAGGTAAGGAAACAACATGAAGATCGAGAACACGTTCATTGCAGGAGGTTGAATCGCAGAGGCTCAAAAGAACGGATGTGTATCCCGGCGTTGGGGCAGTAAGTGTCAACGTTTCCGAATCCAAGTCCATTGTCACCCATGAACGGTTTGCGCTCATCGTCATTGCAGTGAATGAGCTATCGACGTCCGACCAAGCAAATGGAATCGTTGTTTCGAGTGCGTGCTCGACTTGTACCAACGCAGGGAATTCATTCAGCATTGGTTCATCATCAACGGATTCAACAAATACATTGAAAATCTCTGAGTATGAATTTCCAGCAGCATCAGAAACGGTCATGGTGACTTGAGAGGTTCCAGACTGCTCAGATTGGAGAGAAATCCGAACTTCACCTTGATCGAGTGAAACATCAACAATGTCGGGTTCTGAATTCACAAAACTGACAACAAGGTCCTCCGCAAGTCCACGATCGTCTGTGCATCGAGTGAGAAGGGGTACAAACAAACCTCCACCGTCTTCGGAGAGGTATTGGTCTCCAACCAATTGACAAACCGGATCTTCATCATAGAGAATATCGTATCCACCAGCAATTTCTATAGAATTTATTTCCATAGCAGTTGTGCTCGAACTTCCATCTGAATCCCACGTAAACCACGTTTTGATAACAACCTCGATGTTGGTGTTTTCAGAAATCAAGGTGTGACCGATCGGAATTTCATGTGAAAATTGACCCAAAGCCACTGGAAGGTTCGCCACCGTGATGTCATTCACGGATATGGTCCAGCGAGAAAGCGTCGCATTGATTCCAAAAGCATCACCGTAAATCCGACCTGCAACGAGAATCACTGGATCGTTTATGTCAATATGAACGGACACAACACAGGCAATGTCGGTTGAATTCCTTACTTTGACATAGCCAACATCAGGCAAAACATCACCGGCAAACATGGTGTAAGAACTGAATGCAATACCATCTGTCGAGGTTGCATATTGAACACTCACATTTCCTTCTGTACCGGTTTCATTCACGACGTAGTGAATTCGACCAAAGGCTTGCTCTGCAGGCACAGCAATGGCTTCACTTGTCCATGTTCCTATTGTTTGTCCATCGTTGGATTCCAGACCACAAACGGACAACGACATTCCGTTGTAATCACCAACGCTTAGGTCAAGGTCAACCATCGGTAAATCGTAACCCGTTGCAGTCGATGTTGCTTGGGCAACTTCACCACCGTACCAAGGTGTTTCCATGGTAACTTCAATTCCAATGGCATCCAACTCCAAGCGAGCATCATCTGTTTGACCGACTGAAACATAATCCATGGTGAACTTCGCGTTGGAAAGCATCGACCACGTCCATGTGTCCACTGACGAAATTTCAAAGCTGTAGTGTGAGCCATTGATGTAATCCACAGCAGATCCAGTATTCGACCACGTACGCAGGATTTCAGAACCATTGGACCAATCCAATGAGAGTCGAACAGAATCGATGTTCAAAGCATCTGTAATTTTGAATGCCAGCACAACACTCACACCGGTAATGACGTACTGCGTTGATGCTGTGACATCAAAATCCTGAACACTCATAACCGGTCCAGTCGACCACATGAACAATCCATCGGGCGCCCCAACCACATTGTCAGAATCAGAAGGACTCGTCAAGCCCCAATAAGACATCGTATCCGTATTTTGTGGACGTTGATGCACCATTGTTATTCGTTGATCCGCAACCATTGAATCCGTGTAACTCGCAGGCTGTGATGTAAAGGAGGTTGTTGCTCCGACGGACCACAGCGATGCATCTGTCAAATCACCTTGAGGAAACAAATCAACAGGCATTGTCTCATGAACCGAACGTGCTGTTGCTGTTGAAAAAAGAGGTGATGCAAGTGCAAAACCCAGGACAAAAAACAAGAAGGTAGCATTCCACTTTCGTCGCATGTACGTTGGATTAGGTGGTAGCATTTCAAACAACGGGTTTCTTGATAGGACGACGTATTGTTGAAATACCACGCTTCTGACGGACAACTCCCCATGGCTGTGGTGGTGTAGGGGTTAGCACGGCAGATTGTGGTTCTGCCAGCCCGGGTTCAATTCCCGGCCACGGCCCCACTCATTTCAACTCGGTCGAATCAATGGTGTGACCCATCCGTTCGACCTTCGTTTGCAGATATTGTAAATTATCCTCACCTACGCCTGCAATTAATGGAACGGTCTTTGAAACAACAATGCCGTGTTGTTCTAATTGCTTCACTTTATCAGGGTTGTTTGTTAGGAGTGCAAGATTGTTGATTCCCAAGTCATTCAACATCGTCGCTGCAATTTGGTAATCTCGACCGTCGGCAGGATGGCCGAGTATGAGATTCGCATCGAGTGTATCTGCTCCCTTGTCTTGAAGATGGTAAGCCTGAATTTTTGCATGCAAGCCAATGCCCCGACCTTCTTGACGTAGGTAGAGTAGGCACCCCCAGCCGTTTTCGACAATGGCTTTCAGGGCAGCATCAAGTTGTGGACCACAGTCGCAACGCAGTGAGGAAAAAGCATCTCCAGTCAGACATTCAGAGTGGACTCGCACAAGCACAGGATCGGGTCCAACCATTGAACCAAGCATCAATGCAACATGATCGAGTCCGGTCGATTCCTCATGATAGACGTGAATATCGAACTGTCCCCATTTTGTTGGAAGTTTCGCTACACTCGGAACTTCATCACGCATTTCTTTTCACCTCAATAAGAAAGGTATACTCGCCTTGGTTTGATTGTACAGAAAGAAGTTCATGAGGTGTTCGGCCAATCATCAAGGGAATATCATGCAGCGTTTCCGGATCGCTGGCAAGGACTTGCAGCACAGAACCAACCTCCATGTTGGAAAGTGCTTGCTTTGCTTCAACGACGGGTACCGGGCAAAAACACCCGGGAACATCAAGCAGATGAGTAGCATCCTTGCCCTCGACCATGGTGGGTTGTCATGTCCCTGCTTCTTGAACACATCCATTATCATGCTTCAATCGACGCAACACGTTGAAGAAGAGCAAGTGCAAGCACCATACCATGGGTGAGTCTGCATCCTCGAAAGTGAGCGATGACATGAGTTGGGGTGAAGTTGCCCAACTCGGTCTTCGTTATGGGAAAATCCCACTCGCCCTCCTCGCAGTAGAAGCATTGTACTGGTTCATTACTCAACCATCGGATACGCTCGCACTGATTCAAGTCACTGAAGCATACATTTGGAACGAAGTAACCCAACTGATGTTTGGCGAAGGTGCTTCAACACTGAGTGCACACAATGGATGGATGACTCGAATTGATTTCTACCATGAATCATTCCCATATTTGGACAATCGAGTCGGACTCTATGTCTCCGATGAGTGTGCAGGGGTTCACGAGATGATTTTCCTCTCAACGCTCGTCCTTATGACCGATGGTGTAACACAACGTGAGAAATTCAAGGCGGTTGCAGTCATGTGCGGAATCGTCTATGTTCTGAACATCGTTAGACTCGTAGCATTTTATCCAATTGCGGTCGAGGACTGCCTTGCGAACCCGAACCAACCAGCATGTCTCAATGGAATGTGGAATTACCATACTTTCGTTTACCAGTGGGGTTTCCTCATCGTGTTGTTGTTGATGTGGCTTGTTTGGTTCAAATTCATTGGTGGTGCATCCAGTACAATGAAAGCATCTCAAGAGGACAAGGAACAATGGCGAATTGTCATTCGCAAACGTTGGGAGCAGAAACACGTTACCCTCGTTGGAATCATGATTCTCTTTTTTGGTATCGCATGGTTCTGGGTCAATGGAAATTCAGCCGCAATGGATGCGAAGAATGTCATCGATTTTTGTGCATTCAGTGATTTGACAACACCAAATTGTTACGAAGCTCAAAACACGTGGGACAATGCAATCCAAGGAGCTTGGTCGTTTGCAGTTCTCGGTCTTGTGATTGGGACAATCGGGTTTTATGATATTGAGAGGAAAGACTCTCAGGGTAACTGGCCAGAATACGCATCGGCTGAACCTGCCCATGCAGAGGTTGAATCAACAACCAAAAAAGTCAAACCAAAGGGCTCTTGGAGAAATCGCTCCCATTCAGATGAAGAAGAGTAATTAGAGCACTTCTGCGGTAACCATATCGGAACCAAATGGATGCATCTTGATCGCTTTCATTGCAAGTCCTAACTTACTGCTGTGAATTGCGACAAGGGTCGAATTATCCTCGAATCGAACGTCGCCAACAGCGAGTGCATCGCATCGCAGGTGCTGTTCAAACCACGATGCAATTTGCAACGGTGAACCGAGAGTGCTCGCATCAGCATCGAGACGAATGTTGACAAAGCCATAAACATCGGCATTCTCGCCATAATCGTCTTGTTTACGAACAGGATCTCGGTCAACACCTTCAGGCAAATCGGGGGCATCTGATTCCTCGCGCGAAAGATTGTATCTTGCAACAATTTTCCCCATCTGGAAACCAAACTCCAAGCCGCACCATGACGACCGATACGCCCGGTTCGTCCAATTCGGTGAATGAACGAATCGATGTCGGAAGGAACATCGTAATTGATGACAAGCGTGATTCCATCTATGTCGATACCTCGTGCTGCAACATCGGTTGCAACAATGGTTCGTACATTTCCTTCTCGGAATTTGTCGAGGATACGCTCGCGTTGGTTTTGTTTAAGATCACCATGTAAACCAGCAACGTCAAACCGATGTTTTTGCAACCGCTGAACAGCAAGGTCGACCATTCGCTTTGTGTTGCAAAAGATGATGCATTGGTCGTTGTCGCCCATTCTAACCAACAAACGTCCAAGAGCCCAAAGCTTGTTCGCTCGGCCTATTGAAATCCTGTAGAGGTCGATTGGAGGGACATCAAGTTCCTCTTGATTGGTCATAACGAACTCTGGGTTGTTTGTGAATTCATTTGCAGCATCAAGAATCTCTTGAGGGAATGTTGCAGAAAACAGGAGGGTTTGTTCTCGTGAAGTGGTGCGTTCAAGAATCCAGAGAATATCAGGCAGGAAGCCCATGTCGAGCATACGATCGGCCTCATCGAGACAGAAGATTTCAATCTTCGACAAATCGAGATGGCCTCGCTCGGACATATCCATCACACGCCCAGGTGTTCCGACGATAACGTCGATGCCAGATTCGAGCCCACGTGCCTGCTTTTCGAGATCAGTCCCACCATAAACCGTCATGATGGATAGTCCCTGGTCCCCTTGAAGCAAAGTCATTTCTTCAGCAACTTGCTGAGCAAGCTCACGAGTCGGAGCAAGCACCATCCCTTGGAGACTTCCTGTTGGCTGACAACGCTCCAAAATCGGGATTCCAAAAGCAGCGGTCTTGCCTGAACCTGTTCGAGCTTGGCCGATGACATCACGGCCTTGGCGAGCCAATGGGAGTGTATCTCGTTGTACTTCGGTTAGACATTCCCATCCAAGCGAAGTAATGCCTTGCATTATTGAGTCGGGGAGTTGCAGTGAATCGAATCGTGTTTTGGTGAACATGTTGCTCCTTCCGTTTCATTTGTTCAGGCCACCGAAACGGAAGTGGCCCCCACGTGCATCAGAAATTTTCTCGATCCTTAATTTCAGCCTGAAGTTGGCCTAGCCAATACTTCTTGGCGTTGTCACGGTTGAGTGGTCGACGCATTTGTCGAACGTGCTCAAGGATGTATTGTCGGAATTTCAGAGCCTTGGTCCGGTTGACACCTTTCGGTGTGATTCCTTCCCATAGTCGGTCGAACTGTAGTTCTTTGTCGTCCATCATTTGATGACCTCGATGTCTTTCCGACCAAGCACCCCCTCATAACCATGTCGTTATGAGTCAAGCAGTTCATCCTCTACTGGCGCATCAAGAAGCGGTACATTCGGGGGTGCATTCTCGAGTCCGACCGCTTTGCCCTGAGCGTGTGCAACCTCACGCTCCAACGCAGGAACAGGTAGAGCGGGTGAGAGGAAGGCATTCTTTTCATCTTCTGTGCCTTCAATTGAAGCGTCGTAGGTCATTTCAGTCAACATTTTCTTTAATTCAGCATCGGTTTCGCTTTGCAGAAGCTCGGTTGCCACAAGTCGCAGTTTGTCTTCAACGAGCAGCATTGGAAGCATCTCAATGCATGACCGACGGACGACACCGTTGGAGTGGCGGGCCCCGTTCATGATGAGGTTTCGAGCCCGGGAATCGTCCGTATCCATCGAACGTATCGCTCTCAGCGCATTGTTACGGACCTTTTCATCGGTATCGAGGATTGCCCGTTCAGTGAGCATTATGGCAATGCGTGGCTCCTTCTTCGACAGGGAAGAAAGAGTCTGAGAGGCATTTCGACGAACCTCTGGATCTGCGTCGTTCAAGGCCCAAGAAATCAAATCCCAACCCATTGCACCCGCACGCTGAACAATGTTTCGAAGCAATTTGGAGGCCTTTCTTCGCAGCTTCGGGTCGTCGATGAGCAACAGCTCATCTATATGATCGCAAACCACTTCGGGCCAAGTTTCTGTTAGCGCCTTCAAACCTCGCCACGCTGGCTCACTCCGAGCAGAAAGGGTCGAACGGAGCTCTTGCGCAAGCGAACTATCAACACCCGATGGAAACGTCGGCGCAGCCTCTTCCAGACAAGCACTGGCTGCTTTTCGGACGCTTGGATCGTCGTCATCAAGGAGAACTGAAAGCCAGTCAAACAATTCGTCTGAGCGTTGTTCAGCCACTATTGGAAGTACTTCCAATGCTGCAACTCGTACCTTCGCATCGTCGCATTCAAGGGCAAGCAACAGACTTGCATGGGCCCGATCTGCCCAGACGCCTTTCAGACGTGCAAGTCCAAGGACTCCATCTGTGCGAGAAAGAGCAATTCTTCCACCATTCCAATTGACAATCACTTCCGGTTTTGCACCAGTCGCTAGGTCAAGAATCTCCTGTCGAGTGCATTCCAACCATGGACCAGTGCGCTCTTTTTTGGCAGATTTCCGTGTCTTACGACCTCCTGTCGCTATAGGAAGACCCGTTCTTGGGTCACGTGCAACATACTCCCTTACCATCTTACCAATCATCGCTGGCATACTTCCAGTGATTATGAACCTTCACTTCAAACCCTCTGGACACAACTCGGGAAGCCATAAGAACGGGATGAAACAACGAAGACATATGTCGAATCACCGAACATTGCTCGGTTTGTTTCTCGTGAGCATCATGCTTCTTGGGATGATCAATCCAGCACATGTTCTTCTCGTGCCAGATAAAGACAACATCGAGCGTGCCAATGGGGAAGAGATTGGCTTTAGCGGACAAGGATTTTTGCTCAACAAAGTGAACAAAAACCCATCAAACAATGAACTTGAATTGCAACGTCCTGAAATCACATGGCAAGCCACGGCAGGTGGTGGGTTGATGATTACACGTGCGCATGGATGCATGGCACATGATACAACCAATGATCTGGTGTACCTCATGGGTGGCCGCACCGACCCAGATCCTCAACAATCCAACGATGAATCGGCGACAAATCTTATTGAAATCTGGAATCAATCGACTGAGACATGGTCGCTGGCTCAATTCAATATGCCGGATGCTCAACAATATCATGAATGTGTACAAATTGGCGACAAAATATACTCAATGGGCGATTGGTACCCAGATGTTTCACCAGCACGAAAATCAACTGGCCAGGTTCAAATTTACGATCTTGCATCTAAATCCTGGATGAACAATACGACGAGTATGCCTCCATCGATGGAAGTTGGCAACTTTGGAATGGCTTCGATTGGAACGAAAATATACATTGCTGGTGGTGTTCAGAACTCAAGTGGAAATGATGCAACCGACCGACTGCTTGAGTACAATACAGTAACGGGTATTTGGACAGAACTTGCCAACATGTCTGAAAAGAGATTTGGTTTTCCTCTCGTTGAACATCATGGCCTCTTGTATGCATTTGGGGGAATCCAAGGACCTTACACGTGGATTAATCAGCCAGTTCTCAATACGAGTGAAGTCTACGATCCTTCAACAAATACGTGGACGCAACTTCCAAACATGTCCTTCCACCGCTTTGGCATGGCTGCTACCGTTCACAACGATGAGATTGTTCTCATTGGAGGGCACAGTCAGAGCGGAGCAGTCAAGGATACATGGGGATACCTTCCCACCTCAAATGAATGGAGAAAGCAAGACGACCTTGCAATCGGTATCTTTGATCTCGCAGCCATCGACGCAGACGGTGTTACCGTGTTTGCTGGTGGTGATCTTTCATCTCAACCGTATTCAAGCGGATGGGGTACGCAATATCTTGATGAGACAGAAATGGCGCCAAGAATCCTTAATCACACGGGTTGGATATCCTCGCCAATCAACAACCTAGCAACAACAGAACACGGCTCTGCATCTCTGATGTGGATGGAATTGAGTGGTTCCGAACCACCCTCAACCTCCATCGGCTTCCAATACAGAGTGGAGAATTCCGAATCTGGGGTCGCTTCACAGACATGGAAACCCGTTGATAATGTCAATCCAGCGAATCTAGCCCTTCTTGGGATTGGCAATCACTCCCTGTGGGATGTTGCAGCAAGCGACAAAGGATTGATGGAATACAGAATTCAACTCTTCACTGAGGACGTACAGAATTGGACGATTCCGAATCTCGATTCAATAAAATGGGGGGCAGAAGAAGCTTCGTTTGCTTTGGGCAACCCAACCGCCGTTCAACCGAATGCGCCACCGATCACATTCTCCACCCACCATTCTTCAATGGACAGCGAACTAACCCAACCTGCGGTATTTGAATTTGCAATGATAAAAGCCACGTCTGAAGGATCTATTCAAGGACCAAATTCCGTTTGGACAACCGTCCGAGTGTCGGCTGATGGTTCGACTCCGATTGTGAGTGACACGGATGGTTTGTTGGATGGATTCAGCGTCTCGATTTCACCAGCGAACAATGGTCTTCGGAATGTGGATTGGTCGTTTTCTTTCAACGACTTGGATACGGAGAAGATTCTGATTCGAACATCCACGGAGGGTGTCGCTACATCCACGTACACGCACA
Organism: Candidatus Poseidoniaceae archaeon; assembly: GCA_022451765.1. Lineage (GTDB taxonomy): Archaea > Thermoplasmatota > Poseidoniia > Poseidoniales > Poseidoniaceae > MGIIa-L2. Next base: position 276 of record JAKUNY010000054.1, on the reverse strand, counting down.
CAACCCCAGTCGACATTGACCGATCAATTTCAGTTTTTATCGATTCAATATCCTCGAATTTTTCATCCCAAGGTGGTAGCGAAGTTAGTGAGAATGAAATCCTCCGAGGGGGTTCAACATTGACTGTCGCTGTCGATCATGCCTACACGAGCAGCGGTCTGCGACCTCTTTCCAACAACATCAAAGTGAGAATTCATACCGATGTGGAGGTCATCACTCAGGATGCGACTGCTCAATCGACGTGGTTCAATACATCAACAGCATTTGCTAGCCTCA
>JAKUNY010000053.1 GCA_022451765.1 Candidatus Poseidoniaceae archaeon | reverse complement strand
ATCGTATGCTCTTACTCAACGACGGGAAAACCGAAGCTTCCGACATTCGCTCGGCTTGGGGACTTGATAGCGAGGGTGAAGAAGAATGAGTGATAATCCTCCGGAATTGAAGGAAAACGACTTCGCCAAAGGTCGCTCTCGGTTTCGTCGATATCAACATACATTGGTCGAATTACCGAGTCGTTTACGTCTTGCTGCACAGAGCGCTTGGCGAGGCAAAGAACGAGGAATGGCTGTCATTGCAGGTGTCGTTCTCGCATCCCTGGTTATCACGACCGTTCTTGCTTACGGCGTGGGGCTTTCTCAACTGTTCTTCGAAGAATCCCTTGATTCTGAACCGTTCGATGCAAAAATAGAGTTTGCTCGCACGCCGGTTGAGAACGCTTCAGGATGGTCAAACAACACGACGACGATGACGGAAGTTTGCGATGAATTGATGGATGAGTTTTCCGAATTCAATGATTGCACGCTCGTTCTCGGACGTCAGGGAATCCATAGTGGAGGATTTTTCAACATTGATTTCGTCGTAGCCCAACCACTTGAAATGCGATCAATATCGGACAATGAAAATCCATTGTGGGACCCAATGGACTTTGATTACCCTGAAACGCTTGATGCGGGCCCTCCTATCTCTGACAAACGTGCAATCCGATTCCTAGGACCTGAAGCCTTCGATGGTGAACTGGCCGATAGGCTCGGTGAGAACATCATTGCAGGGCTTGGAGAATGGCCTACACCCGAAAACATGAGTCTGAATCGCGGAATTATTCTCCCTTCTACGATTGCAAGCGAAGCTCAAGCGAAAGTAGGGGACGTACTTGAAGAACTTACCTTTGCGTACGTTGTCGATGAATCCACACTGTTCGAAGCGAGCGTAACAGAGGAAAACTGTGCTGGCGAGATCACGCCAGAAAACAATGAAATGATGTATTGTCGAATGTCGATGACGGTTGAGAATCTCACCGTTTTGGGAATCTATGAGCCTTGGGATTTTGGCAATCCTACTCTTCCATTCAACCCAATTTTCACCACATGGGAAACCCTTGAAGAATCACAGCGTGAGACGTTGATTAACTACGATCACATGTACCTTGGCGTCACAATCGATCGTGGACAACTACCCACGACCTCGACAGCAGATGCTGCTGAATGGCTTGAAAATCTTGGGACTGAAGTACAAGACGGTAACTACACCGATGAAGGTGTTGAGCTGTACTACACCGACATTGTTTCTGGAACAATTACATTCCTCAACATCTTCCTTGGTTTAATTCAAATCTTTGACTACATCATTATGATTCCAATCGTGTTCTTGTCGATTGCCGTGTTGATTTACGGACTGGTTTTATCGCTTGAACAACGACGCAGAGAGGTGAGCATTCATCGCGTCATTGGGGCGGATGGACAGAGTTTGCAAGGCATGGTCCTGCTCGAATTGTTTGTCATGTCATCCGTTGCCTGGCTCATCGGATATCTCTTGGCTCTCATGGCGGTACCAATCGTTCTCTCAGCAGTAGGATTCATGGAATTCAGAACTGGTGACTTCAATGTGAATCCCACGCTTGGTTTTGGTTCAACATTGTTTACAGCAATAACGACACTAGGGCTCGCAATGATCTTTGGACGCAGTAGAGCACGCGATTTCCTTGAACTCGAGATCGAGGAGGGGGTTCGCAAAACCACGGTCAAAGCAGAACCAAAACGATGGCTTCATTGGACGGCGTTCCTGTTTGGTATGCTTGCTGTGATTGATACGTGGCTTGAGATGAACGGTAGCGAAGATGGAATCGTTTCCAACTTTTTCATCGAGGGATTGATCGGTATCATCGGTCCGTTTGCTCTTTGGATTGGTGGAGCATTGCTTCTCGGAAGAATCGGTGCAAAAGGTCCACAAATCATGCAACTCATCTTCGGACGATCCCCAATCCTCAACGATGTGAAAAGAGGACTCAAAGGATCTGGGTCTGCAGAGTCGGTGAACCGGCTTGCTGTCATTATGTTGCTTACACTCTCCATCGTTACACTCGCAGCCGTCCAAGGGTACACTGGAACGCTTGTTGATGAAAAGACAGCAGATGCGACCGTTGGTTCAGATTTACAAATTTCTACGGAACAGGACATCAATTCGACCGCCCTTCTTTCGCTCGTGAATGAATTTGCAGATGCAGACGTCACCCCTGTTGCAACGAGCGTGCCTGAGATTACACTTGCTGACGAACAGGGAGGCGATAGTTTGCAAACGTTTGTGCTGTTTGACGGGAATGAAGACGTCTTGCGTTGGAGTGAACAATCAATACCAGGAACGAGCATAAGTTCTGCAATGGATGGATACTCAAACAATGGTTTCACTGCTGGGCAGGATTCTGCATATTCGCTCGACTTGCCGGGTTCTGACCGCGGTGGCGATGAGAATCGACTCGACGATGTGTTGCTCCAGCCTGGTGATGAGAAGTCTCGTGAAATTACTTTTGTATGGGAAAAAATCGAATTCAACTTCACTTCCGGTGGTTCTGAAGAATCTGACCCACAGGTGCTGTGTGAAGCTTACACACTGCTTATGGATGCAGATTGGAGTGGACTCAACCTCTCCAATCAAGACCTGAATGAGAGGGATTTAGGACGTGTTGATTTGTCAAACACGAACCTTGCGGGAGCAGACCTCTCAAACCTCAACATGAGTGAATCCGTCCTTCTCGACGTGAACTTGAGCGATGCGGATTTGACCGGAGCCAACCTTGAGAATGCAATTCTTGTCAATTTCATGGGCGGTTCATTCCAGGATGCCGACTTTACGAATGCAAACCTCGCTGGAGCGTTTGGGTTGTTTGACCTCTCATCTTCAATTCTCTCCAATACAACATGCCCTGATGGAACCAACAGCGATGATACCGCTTGTGCAACCGGTGCAAGCCAAGTACCTCCGCCACTAGCAGAGGACCTCTTCTTTGCAGACACCCGTGTCCAGGTCATTGTTACGCCTTTCACGAACACGATGTACTACATGGGAACCCACGAATACATTCCAGGAGTCGGTGCAGCAACAATTGGATCTGCACTGGTCATCGGCGAGGATTCATGGCGCAATCTGGTGGGCGATTCTGCAGCTGATGAGTTTCGTTCAAAGACATGGATTGTACGCGTTGACGGACTTTCGGGCGATGATTTAGAATCGCTTGCTTCACAAATCAAAGCAGATTCGCGTGTATCTGGAGTACTTGATTGGTCGAGTACACACAAGGACGTTGAACGAAACGGTGGTTTGATTTTCGGAACACCCGGTCTCCTTTCACTGCAATTTGTAGTTGCAAGTGTTGCAGCAGTTGCTTCTAGTTTCGTTTTCCTTTCCCTCGTGCTGAGTCAACGTCAAAAAGAACTGGCAGTCCTGCAAGCGATTGGTGCTTCTCCAAACCAAATTATCCGATTGGTCCTGTTTGAGATTCTATCAATAGTTGTTGTTTCCATGGCACTCGGTATCGTTCTTGGCGTCGGGCTCGCATTGTCCTTCAACGGATTCTTCGACATCTTCGGATTCATCTTCCAAATCTTTGGAGGATCATCCACAACCATACAGCGGACGCTTGTCTATCCTTGGTCACAGATTATTTTCGTGTCGTTGGCAGTCTTTGCTGCAGTTGTTGTAGCATTGCTCGTGACAACACGACGAGCGTTAACAGCGGATTTGGCCAGTGTACTGAAGGGGGAGTGAAGGTGAGCGAAACCATTCTGGAATCTGATGGACTGTATCATGTGTATGAATCGAAGGCTGAGGATGGAAACGTTGTCGCGCTCAGAGGTTTGCACATCAACATGAAAGCCGGTGAAGCAATCGCCGTTGTTGGTCCCTCTGGATCAGGTAAATCGACGCTGATGAAGTGTCTTGGGGGACTCATGAAACCAAGTGCAGGATCAGTCAGTCTCGCTGGGAAAAATATGACCCGTTTGAAAGGACGGGAATTGGTAGAGCTTCGACAGAAGACCGTTTCTTTCATCTTCCAAGAAGGAAACCTCCTCCCCGATTTGAATGCTCGGGACAATGTTGCACAACCACTCCGACATCAAGGTGTCTCTTCCAGAAAAGCACTCGCCAAAGCCGATGCAATGCTTGAGAGGCTGGGTATGGGTCATCGAATTCGAGCACTTCCATCGATGCTGAGCGGTGGAGAACAACAACGCGTAGCGATTGCTCGTGCGCTCATCACCCGACCTCGATTGATTCTTGCAGATGAACCAACAGGAGCCTTGGATCCTGTGACAAGCCGTGAAGTCCTTGCACTGTTCAAAGACTTGCATGAGAACGACGGTGTGTCTTTCTTGATTGTCACACACTCAAAGGAAGTTGCTTCCTTTGCCAATCGATCCCTCGAGTTGAGGGACGGTCGTTTTGTTGCAGAGCATGGGGAATCCATCGATGTTGAAGATCTGAGCAAGGATCGAGAACTCATCATCGATGAGACGGGGACAGTAACGTTTCCTCCCGATCTCTTGGTAAGGCTTGGTGGAGCAGGGCGATACACTGTCGGAAACGTTGCCAGCGGATACTTGTCCCTTCAAGGCGACGCTGTTGAGTCCATGGGCAAGATGGAACTCGCTTCGGTATGTCCCGCCTGCAAGTACGATTACGGTGACAGCGACGACCAAGAATGCCCCTCGTGCGGTTCAAGTAGACCGATGGTGGAAGTTGAATCATGAAACAACTCGTCTCATTGGTTAGTTACCTCGAGGGGTTCTCAGCCTTGTTTCTGTTCGCAGTTGCCATGCCTGTCAAATATATTGGTGGCGAGCCAGAATTGGTCTCAATCGTCGGTGCCGTCCATGGAGGATTGTTCGTCGCATTCATTGCATTGCTGTTTGTTGGAGTCGGTCGTCATTGGAACATGACAGCATTGATTCATGGCTTCATTGCTGCAGTCGTTCCAGCAGGCCCATTCCTTTTCGATGGAATGCTCATCAGTGGAGAGTACGATTTGGAATCAAACTGATTTAACACCTTGAGGCCACAGTACGAGAATCAATGTCTTCCCACGCGTCTTCGGGGTGTGTGCAGACTCAGGGTCCATCCATACGATTGATCCTGTGGGATAGGTTCCATCCTCATCCCAGACTTCACCCTCTAGAACGCCATAGCATTCTCCGCCAGGATGGCTGTGTGGCATGAAGGCATCGACCTCAACTTCGGATTGTGCTTCATACAACACCAAAGACGTTTTTTCCTCACGCTTGAGTTTGCCCAAACGTACACCGGTCCCAAAATCCTTCCATGAGATGTTTTCAGCGAGCCAATCCTCGTCAATGTTGAAACTGAGCCAATCTGCCATGTCGTGGGTGAAGACCATGCACGTCCGAAGGCATCCAATATGATGAGATGTTCGGTTCAAATCCAAACATCATTTGATGCTCTCAGTTCGCTCTCAGCATCCCCTGTGTTGACAACACCTCGAGGCTCAATGAGCATGATTCTGCATTCCTCTTTGGCGTAAGGACGGTGCTGAACTCCTTTGGGGACCACACACAATTCGCCAGTTTTCAATTCCATTGTTTCAGATTCGAATTCAATGAACAAGGTTCCTTCAATGACCAAAAAAAATTCATCCGTATCTGAGTGATTGTGCCATACAAAATCACCCTCTACCTTAGCAATCTTGATTTGATAATCGTTCAATTCTGCAATAATTTTTGGTGTCCAGTGTTCTGAAAAAAGAGAAAATTTCTCGGACAGATTTACTTTATTCACAACTCTCCCCTACACGATTCGAGTAGGATTACACTGATTGGTTTTTCTCGTAAAATATCGTGTATGGGTATATATCTCACGATGAACACCCAAGAATATGAGTCGACGGGGATTCATCGTTTCCTTGGTTCTCATTCTGCTGATTTCAACATGGACGCCAATGGCGGATGAAGTGCTTCACGACCTTCCAGTCCTCCAACAATCTGTATCCGACGACGTTAATGGTGCAGAAGATTACACGATTGTCTATCAGTTGGATATTCCCGATGATTCGGAGTACAACAATCAACCAATTCCATACTCAGTTGACTCCAGTTCAAGCATTGATTTCGACTTCGATCGTGTTGCGTATTACCTTGAGCTCGAAAAACCAAATGAGGACCGAACATGGGTCTTTGTCTCGTTTCCAAGTCTTACGACACGTGCTGATAAGTTAGGAGTGCCAACGTTCAGCTCTGGAACTGTGTACAATCAACTCTTGACAGACGTCGAGGTCCAATCGAATCACGAGAATCTATCCTCACTCGGAGTTATTGATACGGGTGTAATCGAATTTTGGGGGACAAATTACGGAACTTCAAACTCCTTGGGCGTTCCAAATGGAGACGATTCAAGTTATGATTTTGCGGATGCGCAGTGGAATTCTGATTCCGCGGGCTATGGAAGTATGCAAATCCACGATTATGAGTCTGGTCAGACCTTGTTTGCATACAATGCTTGGGGCAGTTCAAATACAGACGAAGTTGGAATAGGGAGCAATCCTGACCTTGATGAGAACCCAGATTGGACCTTTGCATCAAATGCAGCCGAATACAATCTCAAACGTTTGACCGTTTTTGGTACTGCCCAATCTACGTATGACGCTGTAAAATTAGCATAAATAGAATCCACATCAGATCCTATGTTAGAGAGTATCTTTTGAACAGCTCTATTTGAGAACGGATCATCAAATTCAGCAGAATACGATCTTAAACGTTTGACCGTTATGGTCCGTTCTGGACCAACTCCATCTGAATTAATGGTTACATTGCAATCACCTGATGACCATCAAGTTGTCCAACGTGATGAGGACAACAACGGTATTTTCTCAGTACGTGGGTCAACGGAGTACACAGCCGATTCGATTGAAGGCAGATACATCGATCTTGAAACCGGATTTGAATCTGAATGGGAATTTATCGCTGTACCATTGAGTTCAAATTTCTACGGCACGATTGAGGTTCCAACCGGTTGGCATCGTCTCGAGCTTCGTTTCATGCAGAACAGTAACCCACTTGCGATAAAAACCATCGATCCGGTTGGTGTAGGAGAAGTATTCATCGTTGCAGGTCAATCAAATTCTGCAAATTCGGGAGACGCTCCTCTAACGCCAACAGATTCACGAGTGAGCACTTGGGGCCCCCGCGGTGGGCGTTTCGGTTCCGACCCACAACCTGCTGCCACAGGAGCCGGTGGGTCTCCTTGGCCGGGTGCTGGTGAGCTCCTTGCTAGTCGTTACGATGTACCGATTGGTTTCCTCTCAGTTGGCTATGGTGGTACACCAGTCGACCGATGGGTTCCGAGCCAAAATGACCTGTTCCCCCGTATCACTGACGCCCTCGACGCAGTTGAGCCGAGCGGAGCAAGAGCCATTTTGTGGCATCAAGGAGAAAGCAATGCAGGGGGAACTGCTGCGGAAGATTATGCACGAATGCTTGGAGAGGTTGTGCTTGGAAGTCGAGAACATGCAGGTTATGAGATACCTTGGATTGTGGCTCGTGTAAGTTTTGTTCCGAATGGAGATCCGGTTAAGATGGGATGGATAATCGAGGGTCAAAATGCGGTGATTGCAGATGATCCCTTGACGTTTCCAGGCCCGCACACTGATGACCTAAACGGCACGCAATGGCGGTACGATACAATCCATTTCAACGAGGCAGGTTTGAGGGAACACGGTTCTCGTTGGGACGTTCGAATTTCATCTGCAATGGATGACTTATTCCACCCAATTTCTGATTCGGATTCAGATGGAGTAACCGATGATAAGGATGCATGTCCAGATACTCCAGGTACAACGGAAGTTTACCTCGATGGTTGCAGTGAAGAACAACGTCACCCAGGTAGCACGACCGATGAAGACCAAGATGGAATCATGGATGCCGACGACCTCTGTCAACAAACGCCAGTCGGAGAATCCGTCTACACCAACGGTTGCAGCGATAGCCAACTTGATTCCGATAATGATGGTGTATCCGATGCTGACGACCTCTGCCCATTCTTCAACGACGCCATCGATCAGGATTTTGATGCAATACCAGATGGTTGCGATGACCTCATCGATCGAGACAATGATGGTGTTTCGGATACAGATGATCTCTGCAACAACTTTGATGATGCAATCGATGTTGACCTTGATGGGATTCCAGATGGTTGCGATGATTTGATCGATTCGGATGGGGATGATGTCCCAGACGATGCAGCCCGTTGCAACAATTACGACGACTCCATTGATGTGGATCTCGATGGTGTACCCGATGGTTGCGATGAACTGATTGATTCAGATAACGATGGTACGGCGGATGAATTCGATCGCTGTCCTGAATCCGATGACTCCGTTGACTTGGATGCAGATTCGATTCCCGACGGTTGCGACGACTCCATTGATCTTCGCTCAGAAGAAGAGTTAGAGTCAAATGCATTAGCAAGTGAAGATTTGAGGGCTGCTGCATTGATCTTCGTCCTTGTTTTGGTTGCAATCCTCCTCATTGCAATGATTCGGAGAGGTAAACCTCCAACCGATCAGAAGTACAGTGACTACTCAGAAAAAGAACACATCAAATTCTAAGATTCTCTTTCAAAACTTTTTTCTTTTGTTAGATTCATGTGAAATTGATGTACGCCTTTCTCATGTGTAGGTGAATATCTCCCACGTTGATACAGCTTTGATTGAAGACCACGCATGCATCCTTCGACAACAAATTGGTCTTGGAGCTCAACTTTGTCGAGAAGAGATCCAGCACCCTTGTCCAAAAGTTCAGGGTTTTGGACATAACTTCTGAACAACACGGTTGTTGTGTTAACGCTTGTAGGTATGATGATGTTCATTGAAACACCCCATGGATAAATGTTCATCATCAGATTGGGATAAAGCCACCAGTAGTAGGCAGCAACACGTTTTCCAGCATCAATCGAACCCTCAGGAATTTCAAAGTAAACATCGTCGGTGTCACTCGCCAAGCCAATTTGTAAGACTGCATTGTCAAAGCATTCCGTAGAATATCCATCACTCGCTAGTGCATTGTTGAGTTCAGGATGAACAAATGGAATGTGAAAGCCTTCGATGTAATTATCAACATAAAGAATCCAATTTGCATCAATGTTCCATTCCCGATTTCTCGAAGGGTCATGCTTTAGGTGTAAATCTTCCAACCACCAACCCATTCGCTGTGTAACTGGCTGCATTATTGTTTCAATGTCGACTGCATCATTGACGGATGCAAATTCAAATCCAAACCATTCGCTAAGTTTGAGTCGGGAGAGGTCAGTTTTTGGAGCAGGAAAGTTACCAACATCTGCAAAACCAGGCATGTGTTTTAGGCGACCATCTCGGTGAAACGTTCGTCCATGGTATGGACATTGAATTGACTTACCGTCCCTGCTCTCCTGACACAGAATCATGCCTCTGTGCGTACACACGTTGGAGAGGAGAAATGCTTTGGATTCATTCATTGTTCGGAGGGTCGGTTGCCCTAGAATCGATTCAAGATGTGAAATTGGCGTCATATCGGATGTAAATTCACTCAGAT
>JAKUNY010000052.1 GCA_022451765.1 Candidatus Poseidoniaceae archaeon | reverse complement strand
GGAAGAACTCCGGCATATGCTAGAAAACTTACAATCACAAAGCCGACAACTTGAGACGACCATAACAAACCTTGCTCAGAATTTTACGGCCGCTGCAGAAGCTGAAACCAAGATTGAATCGGCGCCCACAACCGAAGCCTCGGAAATCGAACCTGAACCCGAATCCGAGGACTCCCCCGTTCCCAAGTCAAAACGCCGCCGGGGTGGAATGTTTGGAAATGAACTTACGTTGGATGATTAGGTGATTGCATGGGCCTCTTTGACCGATTCAAAAAACGCGTCAAAGAGGTTGCCAACGAAGTAGATTCCGAAGCGCTAACTGCAAACGAAGATTCAGCGGAGGGAAGAGCAGCCCTAGAGTCCTCACAAGTCGTTGATGAGGATTGGGATGAGGTTCTTGATGACGAGAAAAACGCTCTCACTCTGCCCGATGAAACATCATCTGCTGACGAAGATTGGGATGATTGGGAGGAAGAAGACGATGTTGAATTGCCGGTCCAATTAACAAAAAAGGAACGAAAACGACTCGAAAAGATGGAGAGGCAGCGCCAGAAAGAACTCAAACGAAGGAAGGCAACAACGGTTGCAAAACCAAAAGGTTCGAAAGTCGATCTTTCAATGATGCGAACGACCACAGGGCGCCAACTGGTCGAAGTCAAGGCAGCGCCCAGAGGGTCATCGAAACGTGCGGAGATTGAAACCGAAGCAGGAGCAGTTTCCATTGAACTTGGTGGAGGAATCGTTGGGCAAGGCGGGCGAGTAATCAAGTAAGGCAAAGTACTGAATGACTTGCTTGAGGAACTTGAATGGATGCGGCTTGAATCCGACATATCCAGTGATGCGGTTACATCCGTACTCGACGCACTTCGAACAAGCCTCGTAGGCTCACGACTTCGTCGAGGTGCAGAACTTGCGAAAGTACTGGAGGCTGCTTTGAAACGAGCGCTACGAAACCTTTTGTCCGCCGGTTATTGGGATTTTGACGCATCGATTCAATCCTTTTTGGATGAGGGAGACTCCCCTGTTGTCGTGATGCTTGTGGGCGTCAATGGAACAGGAAAAACAACCACAGCGGCGAAAATCGCTCACCGCTTACAGTCCAATGGACATTCCGTCATCGCAGCAGCAGGAGACACATTTCGGGCTGGAGCCATTCAACAACTCGAATCGCATTGCGAAAACCTCGGTATTCGCTGCATATCCAGTCAACGAGGCGGAGATGCTGCAGCCATTGCTCGAGATGCGATTGAATCTGCGAAAGCCAAAAACATCGACGTCGTTCTTGTCGATACTGCGGGGCGCATGCAGAACAAAACCAATCTTATGAAAGAACTTGAGAAAGTGCGACGTGTGGCAAATCCACACCTTGTGCTGTTTGTCGGGGATGCACTGGCTGGAAACGATGCTGTTGATCAAGCAAGGATGTTTCAAGAAATGATGCGCTTTGACGGGGCCGTCCTGTCCAAAATGGACACGGATGCGAAAGGTGGAGCAGGGCTTTCAATCGCATTTGCAACCAGCCGACCAATTGTTTTCGCTGGGACTGGCCAAGGATACGATGACTTGCTGCAGTTCGACCCTGATTGGTTGCTCGATGAGATGTTTTCCTGAGGTTTCACGATGTTTGAGGATAAAGAGACTGAGACGTTCTTCACCGTCATTCATATGTTCCAGCGTTCAGCAATGGCTAATCTCGGTCTTTTGGAACATCCCGCGGGAGGATTGCACTTTAATTTCTCAGAAGCAAAAGACATCATCGATATCCTCCGCATGCTTCAGAATAAAACTCAGGGGAATCTCGATACCTCCGCTGAGGCAATGCTCAAGGGGGTCATCAGTGAACTGCAAATGCAATTCATGCAAGCCCCAAAGCGAAAAAAGCAGATGGAAGAAGAACAAGCGAACATGGAAAATGTACGTCAAACCTTCGAAAACCCTCGAGACGCCCCCGTCGAAGACGTTTCAAGCGAAGAATGATACGATTCTCTATCATTCCATCGGTTCCTTGATGAGCAAGAGCGGTCTCAGGAGAAACGGTCGCGATGTCTTACGTTAGCGAAGTTTCTTCAGATGAAGCACCAACAGTGCTGATCGTTGACAACAATCAGATGTCAATTATGCGCTTGCGTGAAGTGTTCAGGAAGAGGGGATTCGCAACGGAAGTCTGCGAAGATGGAGACGTTGCAGTCGATGAATACATCAAACTTGATCCCGAACTGGTCGTAATGTCTCTCGATATCCCCTCCTTGGATGGCCATCTTGCCGCCTTGGAGATGCGCGAACACGGCGGCGATTCACGGATTCTCTTTATCGCTCCAAACCGACTTTCAGACCTAGCAGTCCATGCAACGTACTCTGCGGGAGCAGTCGGATGGCTCACCAAACCCATCAGTCAGGCTCAGCTGGATCAAATCTGGGATCAAGTGCTCGGCCCGATTCCCGACGCTCCAGGGCTGGATGACATTGATGAGCTGTATCCGGATGATCGGATTAAACCAATGCCGGATGATATCCAACTTCCACGTCTTCCGGAACTACCTCCATTGGAAGCCTTATCGCCAATAGCTGAAATTCCTGCTGCTGAGCCGGAAATAACCGAATCATTGAGACCCAAGAGACGGAAATTAAAACTCCTCATTGCGATGGTTTTCATTGCGACAGGTGTTGCCGTCTATTTCCAGTGGGATTCCGTTAAGGAGCTGCTCGAATCACTTCTGTAACTGATTTTGCTGAACGAAAGACGGTTGAACGTACTGGCCAGGTAGCTGTACAATTTGACCCTCCATAATGGTCGAACCTTGCGGGGCCTGAATGATTTCTTCTCGCTTGTAGGTACTGGTGGTTAGGAGCGATGGGTCACCCCTGAGGATTTGTTGATCAAGCCTCCTTGCATTCCAGTAGCCCCAATACAACAGGGCAACCAGTCCTGAAAACAAGAAGAGACTGATCAAGAAAAGAAACAAATCCATTCTTATCGCTCCAACAATGCTTTCCAAGAGATTTCTGCATAAGAAGCGGCTGCGGCCGCAGGGTCTTCAGCACCGTGTATCCCAGCCCCAACAATAATGCAGTCCGCCCCAGCCACTACGGCTTGGTATGGGTCGCCGTATCGTTGTCCCATCTCTCCATCACCGGTTGCAAGGTTTACGCCAGGCGTCCAGATCATCTTTTCTTCGCCGACCATTTCTCGTAACCGACGAACAGAATTAGCGTCCGAACCATTTCCAATAAACCCAAACACACCGGGATGTGTTCGACCTGCGTCAACGACGGTCTCTGTATACCCAGGGGTGAGAAGGTTGCCTCGACTTGACATTTGGGCAAGCAACAACACCCCTCCCTCTTTTGACGCACCCGACCAAGCTGATTGCAGACCATCGACAATGTCAGGGCCGCTGATCAAATGAGCTGTGACAATGTCACTCCATCGTTGAATGTTGTATATCCCACCCATTTGCTTTTGTGAAATTTTACCGATGTCGGCGAACTTTCTATCCTCAAAGATGAGAAGATCCATTTCGTGCGCAAGCTCACAAAACCTCATCCACTCTTCCGGAGTCCAATCATGAATGAGATCAACATGCGTTTTCAACGCAGCGATTGATGGACCTACAGAAGCGAGTAAATCAAACATTTCAGACATTGTGTATTTGTCTGCAGCGAGGCAGACGAGGCTCTTTTTCTACAGGCTACTTCCATGAAGGTTTTCGCCATTGGCAAGGTCGATGCATCCCATCGAACCTTCCATGCCTCTCTCGCCTCCATGTTCATCTCCACAAACTGCTATCAATCATAGTTTGCGGAAAAGACGCAAACCGTTTATGCTACTTCAGGCAGGCAAGAACATGACGCGAAGGAGTAGGTGCGCTCTTCTTCTCGTCACAATGATGCTGAGCATGACCCTTTCGGGATGCTTCGGAGACTCGACCACAGCTCCCGACCAAACAACACCGAGCGAGTATCCGAACATCTACGATCGACATACACTCATCTGGAATTGGACTGGATCCTATTCAAGAGTTCTTGAAGATGGACCGCATGTTCCCCTCCCAGTACAAGAGACGCTTATCGAAGTCGATACCTCTGATACGTGGGAAGGCGGACCAAATACTGCGGAAGTTCACCTCTCATACTGGCTTCCGTCCAACACTGAAGATGGGGAGCAAGTACCTGTGATTGCGGTTGTAAGCCCTTATTTCGATTACGGCTCACCCGGTAGCCAATCATCCCCAACGAACGTTGTGAGCGCAGGACGCGGCGAATTCATCTACGACAATTTTGTCCCGCATGGGTATGCCTTAGCCCAAGTGGCAGTCTTCGCAACCGAAGAAAGCACAGGCTGTTTCGATTATCGGGGGGATGGGGAAGGTCTCGGCATCCACATGGCAGTTGAATGGCTCGGTACACAAAATTGGAGCAACGGCCACGTTGCCATATATGGGAAGTCATACGAAGGGGCAACGGCTTGGGAAGCTGCAGCACAAGGCAGTGAATATCTCAAGACCATTGTGCCAATCTCCGGAACAACAGCCTTAGGACCGCTTCTGTACAAGAATGGAAGTGCGGAAGCTCGCAGTCAGATCATGCATTCCAACTATGGGGGGTCAATTCTCGATTACGATGGAGATGATTTGGACAACATGTGCGGGGACGTTCTCGAAGGGTTTCTCGCTGGGCCGACACGATACGGCTTGGGCGAATTGGATCCTTACATGGACAACTATTACGACGAGCGAAGTCACATTGACAAAGCATTGGGCAAGTACAACGGGAGCATCTACTGGGTTCAAGGCCTGCAAGACTGGAATGTTGATCCACACATGGTCTTCGGCGGCCCCCCTGGGGTTAATTGGTATCAAGAATACATTGACAATGGATACGATGTTGCCGGGATGATTGGTCAATGGGAGCACAATTATCCCGACCAATGGACAAAGCACAATGCGCAAGATTCTGGATACGGGGGTGAAGCAATTCAAAACATGACCAGGTGGGATTGGGGGCAGGATCTCTTTGAATGGATGGAGTATTACCTCAAGGGTATAGGAGACAAACCCGCACTTGTCGCGCAGATTCAAAGGAACGATGGCCAGTGGAGAATCGAAGAAACATGGCCCCCTATGGACGTTGAACGCCATCAACTCGATCTCAGCGATTGCACAAACGACGGAGCCTTTGTTGGAGGAGGCGCCCCAGTCGTCGGAGGAGGGCAATCGATCACAGTCGAATGCCCGGCTCTCAGCGATGATTCAAATCTCCACATCGCAGGAATGGCAACAATTCATCTTTCAGCGGTTCCAACGTTCGATGGCGGCCAGGTTTTCGTCGAGATGCAAGATGCTGAAACGGGACTGCGATTAGGCCACGCCACAATGGATGTACGCTATCATGCGGGCGGATACGAAGCGCAAACGGTTATTCCTGGCCAAGAGATTACTCTGCTGATGGAATTCCAAGCTATTGATGCCATCCTACCAGCCGGGCATGGAATTCGATTCGTACTTAGCGATCAAGGTGAGGACTACCTTGCTCCTGCTTGTGGAAATTCTTGTACCGTCCACGTTTTACCTTCTCTCTCTACAGCAGAATTACCACTCATAGAGCGCTCAGACAGCGATGTGCTCATCACCCCACAATCTGAGGAAGCGGCGAACAATTTGTGAGCTGCCACAGATTTTTCTGATTGTTTGAACATTTGTTAATTTTTGGCGGAAAAATTCGCGCAAATGGTCAACCAATGATAAACAAGAACCTACTATTTACTCATTTACACAATAATACTACCTGAAACTATTCAATATTGGCATTTTTTACCGTAATAAATGGGCAAATGGTTCATATACCGTCCTCGCAGCGGGTCGGATGATAACCATGTCTGATAAAGCAAAACTGGAATATATCTGGCTCGATGGATTCGAACCAACACAAAGCATGCGAAGTAAAACGATGATCCGCACCGATTTCGGTGGAACGGTGGAAGAATGCCCAATGTGGTCCTTTGATGGGTCGTCCACACTGCAAGCCGACGGGGGCGACTCGGACTGCTTGCTCAAGCCCGTTGCAATCTATCCCGACCCTGACCGCATCAACGGATACCTCGTCATGTGTGAGGTTCTCAATGCAGACGGAAGTCCTCACAGGACGAACGGCCGAGCAACCATCAGCGACGACGACAACGATTTCTGGTTCGGTTTCGAGCAAGAATACTTTCTATGGGATCCAGAGACCAATCTACCTCTTGGATTCCCGCGCGACCAAACCCCACAGGGGCAATTCTACTGCTCCGTAGGTGCTAAGAACGCCTTTGGCAGAGACATCATCGAGTCTCACCTCGATATGTGTTTAGAGGCCGGTTTGAACGTGGAAGGCATCAACGCAGAAGTCGCCGCAGGCCAGTGGGAGTACCAAATCTTCGCTAAGGGTGCCAAAGATGCTGGTGACCAAATTTGGGTTTCCCGATATCTCGCAGAGCGCAACGCCGAAAAATACGGTTTGGCCATTGATTGGCATCCTAAACCTCTCGGGGACACGGATTGGAACGGTTCTGGAATGCACGCAAATTTCAGTGATGGACGCATGCGTGACGAAGGTGGAGAGAAACTACTGTCGGAAATCTGTGAAGCATTTGGCAAAAATATCAAGAAACACATCGATGTTTACGGCGCTCACAACGAGATGCGACTGACCGGAAAGCACGAAACGCAATCCATTCACGAATTTTCATACGGCGTATCCGATCGTGGTGCATCCATTCGTATCCCAATCGGCACCATCGAAGACGGCTGGAAAGGCCGACTCGAGGACCGACGGCCAGCCTCCAATGGAGATCCCTACAAAATTGCTGCTGTCATTATCGAGACGACAAAATCCGCTTATTGAGACTTAGCGAGGAGCGCTTCACGGCGCCGCAATCTGCGAACCCCAATAAGCACGGCTAGGATGACTGCGAGGGTGAACACATTCGCTACAATCATCGCCAATGATTCAACCAAAACACCGTAGATTAGCCATAACGAAAGAGCAATCGTGACGATGCTAAAAGTGGTCAACGAGATACCATCGTGTCGTTCATGCACCCACACGTCCCTGATTTGGGGAATCCACGCAACGATGCCCAGCCCGCCGGCCAGTAAGCCAATAGCTTCAATCCACAATTCAACCATCAGCCCCACTCCGCAGGCTTCTTTGAAGCAAGAATACCATCAATTTGCATCCAATCAACATCTTCAGAATTGGTTCGTCCAACAACATGCATCCGAAGTACTGGGCCGTCTTTGCATTTGATCTCGATGTTCCTTCCCCCGGAATCACTCAACGTGATTTGACTGGGCATATCTTTGAAAATCGACAAGAAACTCCGGGGATGTTTCGATGTTGCTCACCGTACTCTTTCTCGAGAACGATCCCATTCTTCTACACCAGAGCCAAGACCAAAGTCAAGAAGATCGCCTTTGAGTTTCAATCCTCCATGCATGTGAACCTCGTCCCAAGTCCCGAATCCATCCATTGTTTCGAAAAAATCCTGATCGATTTTTTCCCGACCAGTTTTTTGAATACGATCTAAAAGTTGCCGCTCATTGACCATCTCAGCAGGGAGTTCGGGCATTTTCTCTGGCCACTCCAATCGCTGATGCGTCATCGCAACAAGTACATGAAACGACATCTCATTGTCCGGGTATCGTTTGCGATGGATTTCCTCCAAGAGACGTGCTTTACGAGCAATCCGGTGAGCAACTGTTGCATGGTTGTGTGACCCCCCTTTGTTCCGGTGTTGAAGAAATTCGCCGTTCTCAAACACTTCAAATCGACCTGACCAGTGTTTTTGTTCCACAACCAAGACAGTGGTCCCCGAAACAAGAATCAAATCGATTGCGCGACGCCCTCCATCCGGATCAGGAATACGTACTGAGGGGTAAACGGACCACTCGTTTGCCTTCCCAGCTGCTCTGCACAGTTTCTCGAGGCGTAATTCAGCGTTTTCACCTGCTTGATGTATTTCATCAGGGGGAAAAACGACGCGTCTTTTTTTCCAAAGTTTCCAGCGTCGTTTTAATCCCAAACCATCACCTGAGCAGCGCATCGACGGATGGAACAATGAGTGTTGGCTGTTGTTCAGCGCCTTGAGGCAATCGAGCAACATCCGACTCCGTTGCCTCTCCAGAGAGAACTAGGATGCCCATGCATCCAGCCCGATTTGCCATTGCAATGTCCGTGTAGAGTCGATCACCGACCATGGCGCATTCTTCTGGTTGCAGACCTAATTCCTGAATTTTATGGAGAATCATCCCCGGATTTGGTTTACCTGAGATGTGCGTAGGTTCGATGCCCGTTGTAGCTTTGAACAATGCAAGGAAAGCACCTACATCGGGAAGACCTCCATCTGGCGAAGGGCAGACCATGTCTGGATGGGATGCCATCAACGGAATCCCAGCATGAAGGTAGAGACTTGCAGTTTCAAGTCGCTCATATGTAGTCTCTGTATCGTAGCCAAGAACGACATACTGTGGCTTTGTAGATCGGGTTGCAATACCCGCTCCCTCAAGCATCTGACACATTCCTTCAGTACCAACGCAGTAGGTTTCTGTAATATTTTTCTGCTGAAGCCAGGCAATACAATCGTGCGTTGACAAGAGCACATCATCTCCTGTTGCGGGTATTCCCATTTTTTCCAATTTCTCAACGTATTGCTCAACGCTTCGAGAAGAGTTGTTTGAAAGGAAGAAACGTTTCACACCCTGCTCATCGCACCGGTCGAGAAAATCCAATGCACCGGCGATCAATTCGCCACCGAGGTAAATCGTTCCGTCAAGGTCAAGAAAAACCGCTTTGATGCCTTCAAGTGCAGTCCCCATGAGGGAGCCTTAGAACATCAAGGTCTTGAACATGAACCATGGAGAGTGCAAGTTTTCCTGTGCTTCCTTGCTTGCAATCATCTCGGTCATCATTTCTTGCAATTCTGGTTTACGGCTCGCTTTTCCTACAAACCAGTTGAGTAACCACGATCTTCGACTCAGGGATTGCATCCTGTAACTGTTTTTCAGTTCGGCCCCCAACGCCGACCAGACTTCTTCTTGGTACTCATCGGGTGAGCGCCCTTCCACAATGTGACGCGCAGCGATTTCCCCGGTCACGAGAGCATTGCCAACTCCCTCTCCGGAAAAAGGATCGACGAGACTCGCAGCGTCTCCAACAAGCCAAGCCCCATTCATTGCCATTCGTCTTGGTTGTCTCTTCTGCTTCTTTCGCGGTGATCCAAACGGAAGTTGCCAGCCCTTTGCACTTTTATCAACCATCGTTGCCTCAGCAAAGCGGTCTTTGAATTGAGGGTGGTTCGCAATGATGTCCTTCTGAAGCGCTTTCAATTTCTTTGACTGCTTGTCCATCAAATGCATGACCATGCCACATCCTACGTTCACTCTTCCGTCACCAATTGGGAAGATCCAAAAGTAACCTGGAATGGTGGTACCAACAAAGTGAAGCTCAATAACTCCAAAGTAACCTTCGCATCCGTTTACTACATCACAGAACTCCCGATAACCACCGCAGTAAAGCTTT
>JAKUNY010000051.1:6388-9565 GCA_022451765.1 Candidatus Poseidoniaceae archaeon | reverse complement strand
ATGCAATGCGTGCATCGCATGCTAATGCAAGGCCAAGACCTCCACCAGCAGCTGCTCCGTTGACGGCAGCGACAACGATGGTTGATGATTCTCGGATTCGCATGAGCAATGGATGGAGAATGTTGGTCAGATCACGGATGAGTTTTGGTGCTTCATTGGCTTCAATGGATTCCTGAAAGGCGTTGATGTCTGCACCTGCTGAGAAGAATTTGCCTTCACCAGTGATGACCATACCTTTGATTTCTGAATTCTTCAGTCCCTGATCGATTGCATCAGCGATGATTGGGAGTGATTCACGTGAGAACGATTTGCTTGCAGAAGCACCCGTTAATCGAACGATTTGGATTCCATTCTCACGGTTTTCGATTTGAACCGTCATGTCTTCACCTCAAAGTTTGACGTTGACGTTCTTGACTCGAGTGTAGAAGCGAAGTGCATCTTGGCTTTGCTCGATACCAATTCCTGATTGCTTCCAGCCAGTGAAAGCTGTTTGTGGGAAGGTGATTGGGAACTCATTAATTGAGACCATTCCAGATTGAACGTCTCGTGCGAGACGATGTGCTCGGCTCAAATCGTTGGTCCAAATACCGTTGAGAAGACCGAATGGTGTATCATTGGCGAGAGCGAGTGCTTCCGCTTCCTCTGAGAACTTGGTGACTGTAAGAACGGGTCCGAACAGTTCCTCTTGGAAGAGAGAGTTGCTTGAAGCAACGTCGGTGACAATTGATGGTTGCATGAAGGCTCCCTCGCCTTCAACGGCTGCTCCGCCGGTGACAACGGTTCCACCCTGCTTGAGTCCTTCCTCGAGCATGCGGAGGATATCCGCACGGTGATCGGTGTGAACAAGGCTTCCAATTCGAACACCTTCGCTCATTCCAGGCCCAATCTTCCACTTGCCAACTTCTTCAACGACTGCGTTGACCAACTCGTCATGAATATCCTCATGGACGATGAGTCGAGAACCAGCCCAACACATCTGTCCTGCATTCATGAAGATTCCAAAGCAGATGGCTTTGGCACAATACTTGAGATTTGCATCAGGGAAGACAACGTTTGCACCTTTTCCGCCCAATTCGAGTGTGACTGGTGTGAGTTGTTCACTGGCTTTTGCCATGACAGCCTGTCCTGTTGGTACGCCACCCGTGAGAACGATTCCACCAATGTCTGGATGACCTGCGAGTGCATCACCAATGAGTCCGCCCGATCCTGTGATGACTTGAACGACGTTCTCGGGCAGTCCAACTTCTGCTTCCTGCATGGCTTCCAACCATGCGATAAGCGAGAGTGGAGTCCACGATGCTGGCTTTGCAATCACGGTGCATCCTGCTGCAAGCGCTGGTGCAATCGAGCGAAGAGCGAGTTGAAGTGGGAAGTTCCATGGAATGATGTGGGCTGTAACACCAACGGGTTGTCGTAGCGTGTAGTTGAGACGATTACCAGGGACTGGAAGGGTTGATCCTTCGATCTTGTCGGTCAATCCTGCGAAGTATTCGAAGGTCCATGCACCGTAACGGATTTCAGACAATGCTTCACGGAATGTTTTGCCGTTGTTGCTGCTTTCAATGGCTGCGAGTGCCTTTGCGTTTGCATACGTTGCTTGAGCCATTCGGTTGAGCACCCGGCCACGTTCTGCAGGGTCCATTGCGCTCCAACTCCTGTCTGCGAAGGCTGCTTTTGATGCAGCAACACAGCGGTGAACATCGTCAAGTGTTGCTTTTGGTGTTGTTGCCATTGTTTCGCCCGTTGCTGGGTTCAGAACATCATGTGTGTTGTTATCCGATGATGCGCACCATTGGCCATCAATGTACATCTGCTTCTCGTCCATGTTCTTTCCACATCGATGCGCCTCATGAGCGATTCGGTGGATTCTTTTGGTGGAAAGAACCGACCAATCATTGGTCAGGACCCAATAGACTCATGAGGTGCATGCTTCAACTAGCGTCATGGTCGAGCGTGTTGGTCTTGCAGC
This sequence comes from Candidatus Poseidoniaceae archaeon, assembly GCA_022451765.1. Classification (GTDB taxonomy): domain Archaea; phylum Thermoplasmatota; class Poseidoniia; order Poseidoniales; family Poseidoniaceae; genus MGIIa-L2. The sequence goes on along the minus strand of JAKUNY010000051.1, from coordinate 7,596 downwards.
AGAATCTGCAAAGGCCATGAGTCAAGTCGCACCTCGTCTTCTGATTCTTGCTGGTGCGACGGGCGTTGGTAAGTCAACAGCTGCTCGTGAGATAGCGGCTGCGTCTGGCTTTTCTCGCATCATCTCAACCGATGCCATCCGAGAAATCATGCGTACGTGCATCGACGTTGACGAGGATGCAGCATTGCATCGCTCATCCTTCTCTCGTGGTGAAAATGGAGAACCTGTCATCGATTGGCAACGCACGTGTGAATCGGTTGAGCCGGGTATAATGGCAACCATTGAACGGGCACGTCGCGAAGGAATTGATTTGTTGATCGAAGGCGTTCACATTGTACCAAGTGATCGTTTGCTCCGTGCTTGGCGAGAGGGTGGAGGCATTGCTGTTGGTTTGTTGATGCAGGTTGAGACTGAGGAGAAGCATCGTGCGATGCTCAAATCTCGAGATGCGCATTCCTATCGTCGAGCGGATCGATACCTCGCAGGCTTCTCTCGGATTCGTCGCATTCAGGAAGGGCTTCAGGAGCGAGCAAAAATCGCTTCATGGCCTGTTGTCGATCCAACGTGGGGTAGCGATACTGACCGTATCAAACACTTCCTCAATCTTGCTTGGAATGAGCACAATGCATGATTACAATTCGATCATAAATTGAATCGGTTTCATCAACATTGCATCGCTGTCTGAAACACCGAGTTCTGCATTGATTTGAATCTGATTCGAACCTAAGTCGGTGATTGAGACGTTGATTAGTTTCACCTCAATACCACTAATTTCACCATGATGGAGCAAATCTTCGTGCGAGGAATCCATTGCTTGGGTGACGGATTCGAGGGCAGACACACCGTTCTCGTACCATACCTCGGCTCTCGCTTCCACAAGCCCCGGCAATACAGATTCAACGTCTTGTGAACTCTGGATGACAGCATCGCTGGCCACATCGTGCGGCACGGACATGCCTGCAAGTTTGATGGAAAAGATGGCCATCGAAAGGAGGGACATAATCAGATCAACCCCCGTTGCAAGAAGCATCTTTGCTTTGTCGTCTTTCTGTGAGGGTCGCATCAGGACGCACCTCCTCGAGACCAGACATCGAGACTGATGGTCCACACGTCTGTATCAACGACGACCAACTGATGCACAGTAATGGTCGCTCCATTCGGTGTTCCTACTTCACCATAAGGTGTTGCAGGCATCGCATTCTGCGCTA
>JAKUNY010000051.1:1530-6378 GCA_022451765.1 Candidatus Poseidoniaceae archaeon | reverse complement strand
ATGTCTTGCAACAGTGTGCAAGCCTCATCATAAGCGTCCTCAGAAAGGAGTTCATGCAGGCGACTTTCACCGATAAGTTCGGGAGAGAGCGCCATGGAGGCCGTAATCGCATCTTCACCCGCTGCTTCCAAGGAAGCATCGATGGCGCCAGAACGTGCATAGGGGACATTGACGCGTATGAGGAATGTCGCTGACATGAAGAACAGCCAAAACAACGTCAACATCTCAAGAATGTGAACTTGCGCGTCCTCGTCTCTACGCACAACGTCACCCTCCTAGGTTAAGGGGGGCGGGCATGAAGGTTCCTACAGAAGGATTGACCCCAGGCGGTGCTGTAATGCCGATAAGGTTGGGTGAAAACGCAATGAAGTTGAACACGACAAGCGCGACGAGAATCATCATCCCCGAATGTTTGAAGCCGGCGGAAAACCGACCCGTCGCCATTAGACCGGCCATGCAACCGTTTCCGATGGCTTGCATCGTAACACCTTAGTAGAAGATTGTCAAGAAGAACAGTGGATCAACGTTCCGAATCTTCATGTTTCCAATGTTTTGACCGCCACCGCCGTCGTCCGAAGAGTTTGAATTCGCAATTGCAGGAATAAAGACCGTTGAAAGAACGACGATAACGCCGAGGAAAACGAAGTAAGAGGTCCAAATAACCGCAACGTACGACCCAATTGCCCGTTTACGTCCGCCTTCAAGGAACTAAATCTCTCGTGAGTCGTTGGCCGCTGTAACCAAGATGTCGGAAATCTTTCCACCAGCACGATCGGCCTCTGAGATCAAGGAAATCGCACGTTTGACAAGCGGTGTTCCAACACGCTCAGCAAATTGTAGGATGACATCGCTGAATTTAATTCCCCATGATAGTTGATCGCTCATCTTCTTTACTTCATCGTTGAGTGCTCCGTATTCTGATGTCGCCAAGGTTTGGACTGCTACAGTCATCGAAAGACCACCCTTCCAGTATTCAGCAAGATCACGAAGGAAGTCTGGAAACTTCTCTTCGATTTCGTTTTTCTTGTTCTCGACTCTTTCCCAGTAGAACGAAGCAGGCCAGAGGAAGAAGAAGAACATCAATCCGAAGAAGTTGAGGAAAATTGTTGGGTGGATGCCAAGTGGTCCAATGCTGACTTCTGGTCCAATCCAAAGCGACTTGTTGTTCATGTTTGCTGGAATACCATCATAGTACTCGATTTCCATGGTAAACGTAAACTGATCCAATGGCTCGTTCTCAGTGTTTGATTGGACAACGAGTTCATAACGCGTTCCTGGGTCGATGCTCTCTATCTCAATGAGGCATTCATCCGTAGTCAAACCCGTATTCCCGGTAAAACTCGGACTAACAATATCACCGTATCGGTCTCGAATTGCAACCGTGTAACTTACGGGACCACTCGCTTCTGCTTCGCATGTCAATGTCAAGGGTTGGACAACCACTTCTCCCCCCGTAGCTTGTGGGTCGACGCCCGGTACATCGAAATTTTTTCCCGTGAGAATGATATCTTCCCAAGGTTCATCGTTCCACGAGACAACGTCGGGACTGTCTTGCAAAAGTGAGCATGATTCATTTTGAGCGTATGTTGGCTTTGAATTACCGTTGAATGCTTCGTTGTCACCCGTGATAATACCGCAAGCAACGTTGGTGAACATCGGTTCACCGTTTGATGTCGGAATGAAGCCGGAGTTTGTTACCCAAACCACGGCTGTGGACATTCCGAGAAGGATTGAAACGAACAAAATACCGTACAACTTTGTCATCGTCGAATCGTCTTTCGGCAAGTCGAGGTTGACGACAATCTTGTTCTTCTTTTTCCGAGCCAAGTATCGTCACCCCCTACATTTCTTGCTCCTTGCTTGCCGTGTAAACGAGAACGGCGTAAGCAACGTGAATCATTGGTATGAAGCCAAGGACGATACCGTAAAGCATTCCTTCTGACATCTCAGCACCCGAACCGGATACCCAGAACATGATGACCAGCATGACAATCAGGAACAGCGGCATTGCAACTGCAACAACGATGTATGACTCAGCAAGAAGTGCAATGGATTCAAGGAATTGGCCGAGACGAGTTCGGTTCTCACTCATGTAATGTTCAGCACGGTTGAGGAAGTAAAGTTTCAATTGACCACCAGCAGAATGCGTTCCAACCATTCCTTGTAAAAATTCAGTGAGCCACACAGAAGCAGCACGATCGACGCTCAACTTCATGGCAGTAATCAGGTCGTAGCCAAGAAGAGTAACGTCGCGGTAGACCATCGCAGCATCGTCAGCAACGTCGCCATAAATGTCCTTATTCATGGCCAATGAACGGAAAATCTTCGCAGGTGTTGCGTTCGCTGCAGACATTGCCGCAGTGTAGGATGCAGCGTAGGGAAGATACTTCTCAATCATGTCACCTCGACGTTTCGCTTCACGTTCTGCACCGCCCTTGTTGAATTTCCAAGCAGCAAACGGTACGATGAAACCACCAATAACAACCAAAATCACCTTGAGGAATGATGGGAAGACCTGTGTTCTGTAATCAGGGCAGCCGTTCCCCGGCTTCGATTCATCGATTCGGTCCGGGAACCAATATTCCCATTCGAAACAAGGTGCTTCAGTTGCGGGGTCTTGTTGGCTTTCCCACAAATCGATAACACCGATTTCGGGAACGAAAAACAAAGCAACAAAGCCAACTCCAAGGGCAGTAATGACAATTGTTGTGACAAATACTGTCGCCATGTAAACCTCTGGCATCATTGGCATCGATGCTTTGACGAGGTTATCTGAGCGCTCTTTGTCTGCACGCGCACGCTTCTTGAACACACCGCCCAAAAGACGGTGACAGATGCGTTGCCAAGCGGTTAAATCCATGGTTTCACCTCAACGTAGACCATCAACACGCGCAAGAACTTCCTGCGGACGTACGTAGTATTCAGTAACGATTTGCGATACTTGGTCCGCCTTTCGAATATCGTTCAGTACAAGCCATTCAAGGATTCGCTTACGGGTTCTTAACTCGCGTCGCATCTCGTCTTGCGAGAAGTTGATTTTCACCATGATCTTCTCGAGAACGTAGGACTTACCACTGAAGATGAAATCATCGGAAGAGACATCCCATCGGAACACTTCGTTCGTGATTACTTCCATCGAGTTCGGATCGATTCCAACAATCTCTACAATCTGCTTGGTTCGTCGTACACGACGGCCATTGATACGTGTTTGAATTTGAATCGCACATGCCTCAAGGGCTGGGAGCAATACTCGAGGAATGTCGATCGGTTTGTTCTCCAATCGGTGAACGAGCGATGGAACCGAGTCAGCGTGAACAGTGGAGTATGCACAGTGACCTGTCGCCATTGCTTGGAACAGAACATATGCTTCAGCACCACGAATTTCTCCCACAATAATGTACTCGGGCCGTTCACGCAGCGCTGCTTTGAGCAACTCGAACTCTCCAATTTCACCCTCGCTTGATTCACCACCGAATCCCTGTCTAGTTAGACCTGGAACCCAGTTCGGTTGAGGGATGTTAACTTCACGTGTGGATTCGATTGAAACAATCTTCATTTGCCATGGAATGAAAATGCACATTGCGTTGAGTGTGGTGGTCTTCCCAGAGGCCGTACCTCCGACGAACAGCATTGGAACTTCATTTTGGAACGCCACCCAAAGATATGCGCCCATTAGGGAAGACAGGGTTCGGAAGGCGATAATGTCACATGGCGACAATGGGTCATCCTTGAATCTTCGAATACAGAAAGCAGAACCTCTGGTCGAAACTTCTCTTCCCAACTTCATGACGATTCTTGATCCATCCATCAGTGTAGCGTCTAACAACGGATCTGCTTCTGAAATGTGCTTTCCACAGCGTTGTGCTAGTTTTATGACATAGGATTCGAGTGCTTCGTCCGTGTTCCACACACAGGTGGTTTCGACCGATTCGAACTTACGATGGTATGCGAAAATCGGGACACCGGTTCCATCGAGGGAAATATCCTCAACGTTTGCGTCGTTCATGAGAACGTCCATTTGACCGTACCCAATGAGATCACGTCGAATGTAATAGAACAGCTTGGACTTGGACTTCTTGGTGATTTTCATACCATAAGATTTGATGACTTTGTCCATTGCAGTTCGCAGGTATGCCTCTGGATTGCCGTCAATTTCTTCGATGTTTGCTGTAAGCGAGCGGATGAAGATGTCCATGATTTCCTCGCGCTGCTCCTGTTCTTTCTTTGTCATCGGAGGCTCGATGATCTGGTAAATGATGTTCAGTGTTCGCTTATCACGAACGATGCGCGCAAAGGCATGTGGAGGCATGACAGGGTACTTGTCGAGCTCATCGTACTGAGCACGTTGTTGTGCTCTTTGTCGGCCACGTCCGCCCCCACCTTTCTTTCTAGCCATAACAAATCACCGCCGAGACATTCCATGACAGGTCGCGCCCGACTATAACCTTTGGTTGCCAAACGGTGCCAAGAGGCTCAGATGAGCGTGGCTAACCATGTTCGAATTTGATTCTGAAATTGAACCAAATCGTCGTTGTTATCAACAAGAAAATCCGCTGAGTCGATGAGTTCTTCCAAACCCCATCCTTTCTCACGTTCATCTCTCGCCTCAAATGTAGCAGTCCCACCGTCCTCGCTGCGGCCACGTGCTTTCATTCGTGCGAATCGGATGTCTTTGTTCGTATGGATTGCAACCGACTGGAATTTATCGTTCCATGTTGATGCGAAAACAGCATATTCTGCTGTTCCTCGCAGACCATCAATCAAAACCAAAGGATGGGTTTTGAGCAATTCGTCTACTGCTTCAGTGAGGCGAACCGCAAGAACGTCTTCACCGAATTCCCTTCGAAG
>JAKUNY010000051.1:0-1520 GCA_022451765.1 Candidatus Poseidoniaceae archaeon | reverse complement strand
TCTGGAACAACTTCGAGTTCCCGTCGTGCGCCCTCTTCTCGGACCATATCGCCCATTGATCGAACCGGAATACCAGCTTCCATGAAGACTTGAGCGAACTCGCCCTTGCCCGAGCCAGGCATTCCGCATACGGCGAGAACCCGACTCATGCTTGAAACGTCGTGGCGAGACCTCATCAATGTTGTTAGTTATCGAAGGGAGATTTGCCCCAACGTCGGTCCATTAATCTCCACAACAAGCCACTCGCACCGATGAGCGCAAGAGAAACGCCCAGCATGCCCCAGAATCCTTGTTGCATTTGCTCACTGTCAAACGTCACAGATTCAGCGTCAAGGCCATTTTCGCGCACTTGACTAAACCAGTTTTGATAGAATTCCGTGTCACCTTGTGTAAACGAAAGAAGGAACAGCATCAGGAGTGGGAAGACGGTTCCAATCCAAAAATACGTCATGATTTTTCCGTCGAAGATGGCTTTATTAGGCCTTAATCCCATTAGAAATGCGGTGAGCGCAACGATGTATATCGAATTCGCAAACATAATGATGAGGCCGATAGGAAGAGCTCCCCATTCATCCAAACGCCAAGCCATGATGACGAGGAAGATGAACGAAATCCAAGACGTTGCGAAGAAGTACACCACCACCTTCGCCCGAATAAGTTGAGGAACGCTCATTGGCAAACCGTTCATGAAGTCAGGAGAATCAAGGGCAGTAAGCCATGAATAGAAATTGAATCCAAAGAAGCCCAAGAACGGTGCATATGAAAGCAAATTGATTGGAATCGGTGCTTCTGCGAAATCGACCAACCATGCCATTCCGAGGAGAACCAGCAGTGGAATCGAGTATGACACCGTCATTTTTTTCAATGCCCCAGAGCGTCGGAGATCTACGAACTCTTTCGCTACCAAAAGACGTACTTCGCCCTTGCCAAGAAACTTCAATCGGCGATAGAACGGCTCAAACAAATCCGCATGCTCAATCACCTTCGCTTCAAAATCATCGAGAATGAGTACCGCTGAAATCAGACCGACAAGAGCACAGCCAATGAGAGAAGCAGCAACAATCCACAGGGCTTGTTCTCTCTGAATCGCCAACCCCCATAGACCGAGGTCGAAATCGATGAGTCCGATTCCAACAGCGATTCCAAGCAAGACAATCATGACCGGGCCGACGATGGTGAATGGGCGACCACGCATCCACAAGGAAGAGGCAAGGAACGAGATTGCAAGCCCTTGGGCAATGGTTGTGAACATTGCTAACCATGTCCATGGGAGGGAAGACCATTCAAGTGGTGTCGTAATCGCTCCAAATTCTCCAAGAAGGATACCAAAGGACATTCCCAAGACGATTGGTGTTAGAATTAGCAACGCGTAGTAAACCAATTCTTTGGCAAAAAATGCATAGTGTGCCATTGAATTTGGCAGAGGTTGGATCGCTGGCGCTGCAATCAGGTGGTTTCTGTTGCCGTCACGTTGAGATATTGCCTCACTTCCACGGAAAGCAAAAGTTCCCATTCCTAGG